>JBDTNR010000339.1:0-4440 GCA_039933655.1 Betaproteobacteria bacterium
GGGCACCTCTGCGCCGGCCCCGCCCTCGGGTTCGAGACTCTGCAGCGCCTCAGCGAGACGCCGACCCTGTTCGGCGAGTTGCCCGCCCTGCTCGCGATAGGCGGTTGCGACCTTCGGCAGCAACTCGAGGAAGCCGGGGAGGCCATGGCGGGCGACCTTGGGAAAATAGGTGCCGCCGTAAAACGGCTCGCCGTCCGGCGTCAGGAACATGGTCAGCGGCCAGCCGCCGGAGCGGCGCGTCAGCAGCGCATGCGCGGTCTGGTAGATCTGGTCGAGATCCGGCCGTTCCTCGCGATCGACCTTGATGTTGACGAAAGCATCGTTCATCACCCGCGCGACCGCCGGGTCCTCGAACGATTCGTGCGCCATCACGTGACACCAGTGGCACGCCGAATAGCCGACCGAAAGCAGGATCGGCTTGCCTTCGGCCCGCGCGCGCGCCAGCGCCTCCTCGCCCCACGGATACCAGTCGACAGGATTATCGGCGTGCTGCTGCAGGTAGGGGCTCGTTGCCCCGGCGAGACGATTGGGCATTCGATATTCTAGCGTGCGACGGGATTGAGACAGGGGGCGCTTTTGCGCTCCCTGTCTCAATCCCGCCGTGATCAAAATGCGGGGAAAATTTCTTCCCGTATCTTGATCACGTCTCCTCGAACGCCACCCGCTCGAAATCCCCGCCACGCTGCAGGAGCTTCGTCAGCCGGAACTTGCGTTCCGGCCCCGAATCCATCGACCGCAGCATGCGACCGGCATTGAAGGTCCGCGGCGGCACGACCAGCGACACTCCCTCTTCTTCGGTCGCTCCCAGCATCAGCGCCGGCAGCGGCAGTTCCTCGGCGAAGGCGATGGACGTCGGCCGCACCGGGATCGACCGCGGCTGGCCGGGCCATATCGCGAGCGACATCGCGAGTTCGTTCGGCGCGCCGAACGCCACGCGCGTAACGTAGCCCAGCCGCGTGCGCTCGTCGTCGCGCACGACGACGAGCTGATCGAGGAACCAGCGATAGCGGCTCGGATCGCGCCGCAGCAGCTTCGCGTGGCGCCACGAATACTCGCCCTGCCATTGCTCCCACGGCCAGTTCTTCTCGGCATCGTCCTTGTAGCGATCGTAATCGGTGAGTGCGCCCAGCGTCTGCAGGTGCTGCGCGCCCTGGAACGTCAACCGTCCGAGGGGATCCTGCCGGTCGAACGTGCGGCCGCCGACGCGGAAATACGCGGCCTGCACGCCACCCGCGGTCAACTGCAGCTCCGCGTGCGCGGCATCGTCGGCGGGACGCGGCTGCTGGTACCAATTGGCGTCGAGATGCGTCAGCAGTGCGGTCGAGCCTTCGACCGACGTGTCGTGGCCGAGCTGCAGTTCGGCGGGGCTCGCGCCCGAGGACAAACGCTTCAAGCGACCGCGCACGCTGGTGGCGAGCTTGCCGGGATATCCGTAGCGCATCGACGGCGACGGGTTCGAAGGCGCCGAACTCGCGAGCCAGGCGCCGACCGACGAGTCGAGGTCCATCAACATCACCGGGCCTTCCGTTTCGCGCTGCTGCGCATACGGAAAGACCTTGCGCGCCCACTGCCCGAGCCAGCGGTCGGTCAGTTCGATCTGGCGCACGGACAGCGCGCAAGGATCGGCGAGGCCCATCAGCAGCGCATGGCAATACGTCGAGTAGCACGAGATACCCACCGCGTGCGGCTGCAGATCGTCGGAAACCGCCGTCACCGCGCAGTCGAGCAGCTCCGCAAGCCGGTAATACGCATGGAGTTCCTGCCACAGGGTTCCCGGCGGCATCCGGCGCGCCAGCCCGTGGACGATGATGAGCTGCTTGCCGACGTAGAGCCCGCGTTGCAGCAGCTTGGCCTTGACGCCCTGCAATTCGACGTCACCTTCGAGCAGCGGTTTGAGGCACGCGGAGTACTGCTCCCACAGGCCCTGCCACAGCGCGAGCGCCTGCTCGGCCGCGTCGAGTTCGCGCTCGGTGGCCGGCTGCGGCTTTCCGGCATAGCGGCGCGCGAGTTCCGTGTGCAGGTGCGCGACCTGCTCGCGCATCACCTCGGCGATCGTCGCGCGTTCCCGTGGCGAGAAATCGGCGGCGGAGAGCGCCCGCAACTGTCCCCGCACCGCCTCGTACAGCGGCGTGACGCCCGTGATGAGCAGCGACTTGGCCCAGCGCTTGGCGCCGTCGGCATCGGCGAATGCCAGCGATGGCACGGGGTCCGGCGCGGGCTCTGCCTTCGGGGAACGTATGGCCTGGGAAGCGGTGTCCTGCATCAGGTCTCCGGCGGTCCTGGGCAGCCGCACGTGGTTATTGTTGCTTCGGCCAGTCACTGGCCGGCGTCCGTCGGCCCTGACGCAGGGCCGCGGTAAAAGGTGTCGCGCAGGGCGCGCAACGCCGCTGCCGCATACGGCCCGCTTATAGCACAAAGCGGACGACCCGGGCCCCGGCCGCGCCCCCGCGGCCGATGGGTGGAGACCCGGGAACGGCCCAACGGCCGCCAGGCGCACGCGAATTTTCCGCCAAACCGACGCGGATTGCTCGGACGCCGGGGACTTATGGACGCCCTATCGTTGCGTCAAGGCAATGGAACGGGCGACCGAACCCGACAAACGTGACCAGGACCACCCTATTCGTCTCAAGTTTCCTCCACCCGCGAGGGCGCGCTGAACTTCCTTCCCCCGAAGGCGCGCCCGCAATGCAAGGTCTGGCCGCTCTCGCGGGATCTTTTTGGAGCCGATGTTTCCCGACCCAGGAGGGCGCCATGGAAACGATGACCGCTCGCGATGCCGAGAACCGCTTCCCGGCCGAACACCCGCCCCATCCGCGGCGCACGTTCGGCGCCACGCTCGTCGCCTGCATGTACGTGCTGTCGGTGTTTGGCGCGCCGCTGATCGTCCGTTATGGATCGGACCACGACGTGCCCATCGTCGCCGCTGCCGCGGCGTCCCGCGCCGTCCCCGCACCAAGGTGCGCCACCGCGCCGGAGTACGGCCGCTCCTGCGACATCCCCGCAGTCGTCGCCGACGAACTCCTCGACTGACCAAGAGCGAACTCGATCAATCAGGATTTGATGCGTCCCTCTCCCTCGCGGCGCGCGAAGCCTGTCAGCCCACACGCGCGCCACCGAGCGGTGCGCGAAGCGACCTATGAGCGGCGCGCCTCGTGGCATTTACAACAAGAAAGTCGCCCGGCCGCCCGAAGACTTGTCTGCTGACCGCAGTTCGGAAATGAAACCGGGAGCGTTTTCTGCTCCCGGTTTCATTTGCGCTCATACCAGCACCCGCTCGATCCCCCCCGAGTTCGCCTTGCCCACGTAATCCGCCATCCAGTCCGGCCCGAGCACGTGCTTCGCGATCTCGACGACGATGTAATCGGCCTGCGTCCCCGCGTCGTCGTCGAAGCGGGATAGCCCCTGCAGGCACGACGGGCACGACGTCAGCACCTTCACGTCGCCGGCAAAGCCGTCGGCGCGCAGCCGGTTCGCGCCCTTGCGCATCTCGTCCTCCTTGCGAAAGCGCACCTGGGTCGAGATGTCCGGTCGCGTCACCGCCAGCGTTCCCGATTCGCCGCAGCAGCGGTCGTTCAGCGTCACCTTCGTGCCCATCAGCTTGTTGACCACGGCGAGCGGCGCGTACTGCTTCATCGGCGTGTGGCAGGGATCGTGATACATGTAGCGGGTGCCGTTGACGCCTTCGAGCGCGACGCCCTTTTCCATCAGGTACTCGTGAATGTCGAGCAGGCGGCAGCCGGGAAAGATCTTGTCGAATTCGTACTTCATCAACTGGTCCATGCACGTGCCGCAGGACACGACGACCGTCCTGATGTCGAGATAGTTAAGCGTGCTCGCCACGCGATGGAACAGCACGCGGTTGGCCGTCGTGATCTTCTGTCCTTCGTCGTGGTTGCCCGCCGACGTCTGCGGATAACCGCAGCACAGGTATCCCGGCGGCAGCACCGTCTGCGCGCCGACGTGATAGAGCATTGCCTGCGTGGCGAGCCCGACCTGCGAGAACAGGCGCTCCGACCCGCACCCCGGGAAGTAGAAGACAGCCTCCGAGTCGGCCGCTGCGCGGGCCGGATCGCGGATGATCGGCACGACCGCATCGTCCTCGATGTCGAGCAGCGCGCGCGCCGTGCGCTTGGGCAGCCCGCCCGGCATCGGCTTGTTGATGAAATGAATGATCTGCGATTTGAGCGCCGGCTTGCCGACTGTCGGCGGCGGCCGCGCTGTTTGCGCCCGCACGACGCCGGTCGTCTTTGCGAACCGGTACGCAAGCCGCTGCGCCTTGTAGCCCCAGTCGATCATCACCTTCTTCGCGACCTTGATCGTCGCGGGATCGGTGGCGTTCAGGAAGAACATCGACGCCGCGGTGCCCGGGTTGAACGACTTGTGGCCGCCCTTGCGCAGCAGGTTGCGCATCGCGATCGACACGTCGCCGAAGTCGATGTC
>JBDTNR010000340.1:0-4440 GCA_039933655.1 Betaproteobacteria bacterium
TCGCCGGTCGCATCGACCAAAAACTCGGCGCGCTGCGCGCCACGCTGCCTCTCGGCTACCGGATCGAACTCGGTGGCGCCATCGAGGATTCGCTGCGCGGCCAGAAGTCGATCGCCGCCGGCATGCCGCTGCTGGTGATCACCGTGCTGACGCTGCTGATGTTCCAGCTGCAGAGCTTCGCGCGCGTGTTCATGGTGGTGTTGACGGCACCGCTGGGCCTGATCGGCGTGGTACTGGCGTTGCTGGCGTTCGGCAAGCCCTTCGGTTTCGTCGCGATGTTGGGGACGATCGCGCTGGCCGGCATCATCATGCGTAACTCCATTATCCTCGTCGACCAGATCGACCAGGACATCGCGGCCGGCGCCACGTCGTGGGATGCGGTGATCGGTGCCACCGTGCGGCGCTTCCGGCCGATCGTGCTGACGGCGGCGGCGGCCGTGCTCGCGCTGATCCCGCTCGTACGCAGCGATTTCTTCGGGCCGATGGCGGTGGCGATGATGGGTGGCCTCCTGATCGCGACGGTGCTGACGCTGCTGTTCCTGCCGGCGCTCTACGCCGCATGGTTCCGCGTGCATCCGGGGCCGGCGCCGGTTGGCGCCGCAGCATGAGACTCCTCGTCATCGGCGGCACCCGCGGGGTCGGGCGGGCCGTGGTAATGGCCGCGCACGGCGCGGGCCATTCACTGACCGTGATGGCACGCAACGCGGCGGCGTTCGAGCCCGCGTACGGCATCCGGATGGTCGTGGGCGATGCGGCGGATGCCGCGGACATGGAGCGTGCGACGGCCGGGCAGGAGGCGGTGGTTTGGACGGTGAGCGTTGCGCCCACGCGGCACGACGTCACGCTGTTCTCGCACGGCACGCAGCACTTGCTGGCCGCGATGCGCGCCCACGGTGTGCGTCGTTTGCTGTGCGTGACGGGTACGGCGGCGCGTGCGTTCCCGTTACGCGAACGCTTCCTGCCGGCGCGCATCGGCCGGCCGTTCTACCGGCAGTCGGTCGCCCTGGACGAAGCGCGGCAGGAAGCGCTGATCCACGCGAGCGCGCTCGACTGGACGATCGTGCAGCCGCTGGTGCTGACGCGACATGGGGCCGCGGGCCGCTACCAGGCGACGACGGCGCCGCCAGGCGGCCCCGGCAAGAGGATCGCGCGCGCCGACGTGGCCCACTACATCGTCAGCCACCTGGCGGACCCCGAACACGTGCGAAAGACCGTCGTCCTGACGGGCGCCTGACGCGCTGCGGTAAACTGGTGATCCTGCGGTGGCGCGTCGCGCCGCCGCGTTTGAAGTCCCTCCGGAGCCGTCCGCGCCATGTCGCTTGCCACCGTTCCCGAAATCGTCGCCGAGCTGAAGGCCGGCCGCATGGTCGTGCTGGTCGACGAGGAAGACCGCGAAAACGAGGGCGACGTCGTCGTCGCCGCCGACTTCGTGACGCCCGACACGATCAACTTCATGGCGCGCCATGCCCGCGGCCTCGTCTGCCTGACGCTGGAGCAGGCGCGCTGCCGGCAGCTGGGGCTGCCGCTGATGGTGACCGCCAACCGTTCCGGCCACGGCACCAACTTCACCGTGTCGATCGAGGCCGCCGAAGGCGTGACCACCGGCATTTCCGCCGCCGACCGCGCGCGCACCATCCGGGCGGCGGTGGCCGCTGACGCGAAACCCGCTGACCTCGTGCAGCCGGGCCACATCTTTCCCGTGATGGCGCAGCCCGGCGGCGTGCTGGTGCGTGCCGGGCATACGGAAGCCGGATGCGACCTGACGCGCCTGGCGGGTCTCACGCCCGCCAGCGTCATCTGCGAAGTCATGCGCGACGACGGAACGATGGCGCGGATGCCCGACCTCGAGATCTTCGCGCGCGAGCACGACCTGAAGATCGGGACGATCACCGACCTCATCCATTACCGCAGCCGCACCGAGCGGATGGTCGAGCGCATCGCCGAACGTCCGCTCAATACGCCGCATGGCGCGTTCCGGCTCGTCGTCTATCGTGACAAGATCTCGGACGCGACGCATCTCGCGCTGGTCCGTGGTCCGATCGCGCCGGACGCCGAGACGCTGGTGCGCGTGCACGAGCCGCTGTCGGTGATGGACCTGCTCGATGCCGACAGCGCGTCGCACTCGTGGACCATTCCGGGCGCGCTGGATGCGGTCGCCCGTGCGGGGCGCGGCGTCATCGTGCTGCTGCATCGTCCCGAAAGCGCCGCCGAGCTGCGGCAGCGCGCGGTCGCCGACACGCCCGCGACGCCGACGAAAATGGACCTGCGCACCTACGGCATTGGCGCGCAGATCTTGCGCGACCTGAATGTCGGGCGCATGCGGCTGCTGGCCAAGCCGCGCAAGATGCCGAGCATGGCGGGCTTCGACCTCGAAGTGACCGGGTACGAAGCCGAGCCGCCGGCGCGCAAGCGCTCGTAGCGGACACCGACCATGGCCATCAGACGCATCGCTCCCGACCTGCGCGGCGGACATTGCCGCGTCGGCATCGTGTTGTCGCGTTTCAATCCTGCGCTCGGCGACGGCCTGCTCGCCGGCGCGCTGCGCGCGCTGGCCGAGATGGGTGTCGCCGACGACCGCATCACGGTGGCGTCGGTTCCCGGGGCGCTGGAATCGCCGCTGGCGCTGCAGCGAATGGCGCAGACGGGCGACTACGACGCGCTCGTGGCGCTCGGCGCCGTCATCCGCGGCGACACGTTTCACTTCGAGATCGTCTGCAACGAATCGGCCGCGGGCGTGTCGAGCGTCGCGCTGGAGTTCGGTATTCCGATCGGCAACGGCATTCTCACCTGCGACACCGAAGCCCAGGCGCTGGCGCGCATGGACCAGAAGGGTTACGAGGCGGCGCAGGCCGCGATCGAAGTCGGCAACCTGCTGCAGGCGATCGACAACGATGATTAGCCAGCGCCGCCGGTCGCGGGAGCTCGTCATGCAGGGGCTCTACCAGCGGCAACTGTCCGGCAATGCGGCGGCGGCCGTGCACGACGATCTGGTGGCGAGTCCCGGCTATTTGCGCGCGGACCAGCCGTATTTCGACGAGTTGTGGCGCGGCGTGGGCGAGGAGTATGACGCGCTGCTGGCCGCGCTCGCGCCGCTGCTCGACCGCAAGCCGACCGAGCTCTCGCCGGTCGAACGCGCAATCCTCGTGATCGGCGCCTGGGAACTGCAGCGGCGCGCCGACATCCCGTACAAGGTCGTCATCAACGAGGCGGTGGAACTCGCCAAGGTGTTTGGCGGCACCGACGGCCACCGCTTCGTCAACGGCGTGCTCGACAAGTTCGCCGCCGACGCCCGCGCGGCGGAGATCGCCGCGCTGCATCGCTGATCGCGCGCATCCTGATGCCGCGGTTCCTGCTCCTCATAGCGTTGGTCGCAGCGGGCGCGCTCGGAGCGCCCATCGCCGCCGCCCAGCGCTCGCTGGTCGTCTATTGCAGTCACGACGCCGATGCCTGCGAACTGGCGGCACGGACGTTCCAGCGCGAGAGTGGCATCGCGACGACGATCACGCGCAAGCCCACGGGCGAGTACTACGCGCAGATCCGCGCCGAGCGCGAGAATCCGCGCGCGGACGTCTGGTACGGCGGCACGATCGACCCGTTCCTGCAGGCGGCCGCCGAGGGGTTGTTTACCGCCTACCGGTCGCCGCGGCTGCCCGAACTCGCGCCATGGGCGCGGCGCGCGACCGAGCGCAACGACTACCAGGTCGCCGCCATCTACAAGATCATCATCGGCTTCGGCACCAATCCCGCGCTGCTCGCGAAAAAGGGTGTCGCGGCACCACGCTGCTGGGCGGATTTGCCGGATGCGGCCTATCGGAAGGAGATCGAGCTGTCGAACCCGGTGACGAGCGGCACCGGGTACACGATCCTCGCCACGCTGGTGGTGCTCTACGGCGAGGACGCGGCGTTCGCTTACCTGAAGCGCCTCGTACCCAACGTCGTCCGCTATACGCAGTCCGGTACCGCGCAGGGACCGTCGGTAGCGCGCGGCGAGGTCGCCGTCGGCGTGTCGTTCGTCCACGAGTTCGTCACGCAGCAGCTCGCCGGTTTCGCGGTCGATATCGCGATTCCGTGCGAGGGCACCGGCGCCGCGCTCGGCGCAATGGCGATCCTGGCCGGCGCTCCGCATCCTGCCGAGGCGCGCCTCTTCTACGACTGGGCGCTGACGCGCAACGCACAGGAGCTGGCGAACAGGACGCGCAACCTGATCCTCCCGGCGAACGCGATGGCGACCATCCGTCCCGAAGCGGCCCGCTTCGCGGACGTCGCGATGCTCGACGTCGACCCCGCGAAATTCGGCCAGCCGGAGGAGCGGCGCCGGTTGCTCGCGCGCTGGCAGCGCGAGATCGGCGACGCGCTGCGATGAGCCGTGCCAGCGTGGGGGCGGTCGTTCGCGGCGAAGGGCCGTCCCGAGCCGCGAACTGCGCCCCCTTGGGGGGCAGC
>JBDTNR010000341.1:0-4429 GCA_039933655.1 Betaproteobacteria bacterium
CGCTCTACATCCTCGATCCGATGGCCATCGCCGCGGTGGTGCTGGTGCTGATCGCATTCTTCCTCAAGGCCGCGATCGTGCCGTTCCACGCGTGGGCGCCGGACGCCTACGAAGGCGCCAGCGTGCCGGTCACCGCCTACATGGCGACGATCGTTAAGGCGGCGATCCTGCTCGCCGTGCTGCGGATCGTCGGCGCCGCGCCGCTGACCGGAACGGCCGTCGACATGTTCGCGATCCTGCCACTGATATCGATCGTCTGGGGCAACCTGGCGGCGATGCGGCAAAACAGTTTCCGCAGGATGATCGCCTACTCGTCGATCGCGCACGCAGGCTACCTGTTCTACGCGTTCCTGGGCGATGGCCCCGGCCGCTATCAGGCGGTCGTCTTCTACGTGCTGGTGTATGGCCTCATGAACCTGCTGGCGTTCGCCGGCCTGCCGCGCGACGGCGAGGACGCGGCGCGCGATCGCCTGGACCGCCTGCAGGGGCTGTGGCACCGCAATCCATTTGGCGCGTCGATGATCGCCATCGCGATGCTGTCGCTGGCCGGAATTCCTCCGCTGCCGGGTTTCATTGCCAAGTTCCTGATCTTCAAGAACGTGATGGCCGCCGGCTACACGACGTATGCGGTGCTGGGACTCATCGGCAGCTACGTCGGCATCTACTTCTACCTGCGGGTCATCCGGCTGCTGTTCATGACGCCCGCAGAGACCGGCGGGCAAGCGCGCATGTCACGCGGCGCCGCGATCGGGACCTGCCTTGTCTGCCTGATCCCGGCCGTGCTCGTCGCCGTGTTTCCCGGCTGGTTCTTAGGGTCCGTGTAGGACCCGCCGGCAATGGACTCAGTTGCCGGCCCGCTTGGCGATGGGCGAGTACATGTCGAGCAGTTGCAGCCTCGTGGCCTGCAGGCGCTCCGACACGACACCGAGCATCCGGTACATCAGCGCGTAGCCGAACCCCTTGTCGTCGCGGCAGGCGGCGAGAACTTCCTCGCCGTTCAACGCGAGTGCCTCGACGGGTTCCAGCGCGCGTGCCTGGAAGTGCTTGCCGCGGCCCATCAGCAGCGCCGACCAGCCAAGCTCGTCGCCCGCGGTGAGCGTCTGCACGCGCAGCGTGTGGCCGGGCGCCTCGATCTCCAGCGCCACGCGTCCCTGCACGATCAGGTAGAAATCGTGGCATTCGTCGCCTTCGTGGAAGACGACCTGGTCGCGGTCGAAATGAACCTGCTTGGCCAGCAGTCGGAGCCGATCGATGTGCTCGGGCTGGAACTCCTCGACGAAGGGGTGCCTGCTCAGCACGTCCAGCAGTTTTTCCATGGGCATGGTCGCATTCCTCGAAGCCGCGCGCGCGCGGTGGTCGAAAAAGTGTACTGTGCGCGCGGCAGCGCTTCCTGCGCTAGCGCAAACTTTCCGCGACTGGACGGAGGGCGTCGCCGTCCGGACGCGCGCCGCCGGCGCCGCGCGGCGGTCGCGTCGGCGGGACCGGCCCCACGGCCGCGGAGCGCCTCTTGAGCCCCGTCGGAATCACGCTGCTGATGCTCGCGGCGTTTGGCGGGTTTTTCTGGCTCGCCTGGCGCAAGCTCGCCATTGTTGCCCGCCTTGCGCCCGAACACCGGTTCGATCGTCCCTGGGACCGGCTGCGGGCCGTCGTCGTCAACGGCTTCCTGCAGCGGCGGATGATCGCGCGCGACTGGAAGCCCGGCCTCATGCACGCGGCGATCTTCCTGGGCTTTATCGGACTGCTCGCGCGCAAGGTGCAGCTGATCGTCGTTGGCTACCACGAACCGTTCACGTACCCGGGGGTGCTCGGCGGCTGGTTCGCGGCGGGCAAGGACGTCATCGAGCTCGCGGTGCTGGCGGCGCTCGCCTATGCATTCTGGCGGCGCTTCGTCGTGCGTCCCGCGCGACTGGAACCCAACCGCGAGGCGCTGCTGATCCTGTCGCTGATCGTCGCCATCATGATCACCGATCTCGCGTTCGACGGCTTTCGCTTCGCGCTCTTCGCCGGCAGCGACGCGGGCATTGCGCACGAGCGCGATCATGCGTTCGCCGGGCGGGCGATCGCCGCAGCGTTCGCCGGGCTGTCGCCGGCCGCGCTGCATGCCGGTTACCTGATCACCTACTGGACGCAGCTCGTCGTTGTCTTCGCCTTCCTCGTGCTGCTGCCCGTCGGCGAGCACTTCCACATCGTGACGGCGCTGCCGGCGCTGTACTTTCATCGCGGTCGGCCGGCGAACGTCGTGCCCGCGGTCGACCTGGCCGCCGTGTATGCCGACGACGCCGACCCCGAGACGATGCGCATCGGCGCGCATACGGCGCGCGACCTCACGTGGAAGGAGGGCCTGGACGCGTTCACCTGCACGGAGTGCGGCCGCTGCAAGGACGCGTGCCCGACCTACCTGACGGGCAAGCCGCTGTCGCTCAAGTGGGTGAACGACAGCGTCAAGCGGCACCTGCTCGCGCAGCGCGACCGCATCGTCGGCGGCGACGATCCGCTGCCGCCCCTCGTGCCGGACGTCATCGGCGAGGACACGCTGTGGGCATGCACGACCTGCGGCTATTGCGAAGCCGCGTGTCCGATCGAGCTCGAACACCTGCCGAAGTTCTACCGGATGCGCCAGCATCGCGTGCTGATGGACGGCGAGTTTCCGCACGAGCTGAAGCCGATCTTCGGCGCCTACGAAACCCAGGGCAATCCGTGGGGTTTCGCGGCCGACACGCGCGGCGACTGGGCGGACAACCTCGATGTCGTCCGCGTACTGAGCGCGGCCGACGTCGAAGGCCTGGACTACCTCTACTACGTCGGGTCGGCGGCGTCGTTCGACCCGCGCGGCCAGCGGATCGCGCGCGCGCTGGTGGCGATCCTGAAGCAGGCCGGCGTGCGCTTCGGCATCCTGGGTGAGCGCGAGGGATCGACGGGTGAATGCGTGCGCCGGCTGGGCAACGAACTCCTGTTCCAGGACATGGCGCGCCGGCTCGCCGAGCAGTTGAACTCGCTCGCCGTCACCCGCATCGTCACTACCGATCCGCACGCCTTCAATTCGCTGAAGAACGAGTATCCGGACTTCGGCGGCCAGTTCGAGGTGCTGCATCACACGCAGCTCATCGCACGCCTGGTGGAGGAGGGGCGCATCGCTCTGGCACCGAGCTTCGAGCGCGTCGCCTACCACGAACCTTGTTACCTCGGCCGCCACAACGGCGAATACGAAGCGCCACGTGCGCTGCTGCGGGGCCTCTCGCGGGACACACCGCTCGAGTTTCCGCTGAACCGCGAAAAGGCGATGTGCTGCGGAGCCGGCGGCGGCCGCATGTGGCTCGAGGAGTCGATCGGCACGCGGATCAACGTCCTGCGCGTCGAGCAGGCGCTGCCGCTGTCGCCGTCGATGATCGCCACCGCCTGTCCGTATTGCGCCGTCATGATCGCCGACGGCATCTCGGCGCTCGACAGGGTCGACACCATCGAGACGCGCGACATCGCGGAGCTGGTCGCGCAAGCGATGGTGCGCGAACCGGCGGCACAGCCGGCGTAGGGTCGACATGCGCTCCGCCGCGGCGGATGCGCCCGGTTTGCCCTCGATCAACAACGGTTCGCAGCGGGGCCGCTAAGCTGCGCTGCGAGACTGCCGCTGCAGACCTCTGGCGGCGCCTGCCGCACGTCGCGGCGCGGATACGGTCGAACGAGAAGGAGCCCAAGCGGTGTCGGTCCATCGAATCTCCAGGGGACTCGACATTCCGTTGGCGGGGGCGCCCGCGCAGGATGCCGTCCACAATGCGCCGGCCACGGCGTCCGTCGGGTGGGTCGCGGCGGACTTTCCGGGGCTGAAAGCCGCCGTGCTGGTCGCGGTCGGCGACCGCGTGCGGCGGGGGACGCCGCTCGTCGAAGACAAAGTCAATCCGGGCGTCCGCCATATGGCGGCCGCCGGCGGCACCGTCGCGGCGATTCATCGCGGCGAGAGGCGCCGGCTGGAGTCGATCGTCATCGTGGTGGATGCCGCCGCCGATTCCCTTCCTCCGCCCGCGTTGGCGAACGCGTCGCGTACGGCGTTCGACGCCGCCGGCGCCCGCGCGCTGCTCCTCGAATCCGGCCTGTGGACTGCACTTCGCACGCGGCCGTACTCGAAGGTGCCGGCCGCCGATGCGAGCCCGCATGCTCTGTTCGTCACCGCCATCGACACCCGGCCGCATGCACCTGACGTCGACGCGGTCGTCGCCGCGCGCCTCGCCGATTTCCACGCCGGCCTCGCGCTGGTCGCCACGCTCTGCCCAGGCACGACGTACGTCTGCGTCGCGGCCGACTCGCGGATCGAGGTTCCCGCGCTGGAGCGCGTCGCCGTCGAGCGTTTCGCCGGTCCGCATCCGGCGGGGACGGCGGGGCTGCATATCGGCGTCCTCGACCCGGTCGGCGGCGGCAGGACGGCGTGGCATGTCGG
>JBDTNR010000342.1:0-4420 GCA_039933655.1 Betaproteobacteria bacterium
CCGGTCAAGGCGCGACGCCGCCGCGCGGGGGCCGACGAATCGTGAGCACGCCTACCGCCGCGGCGAAACGCATCGTCGTGAAAGTGGGTTCGAGCCTCGTCACCGACGAGGGCCGTGGCCTCGATCACGCAGCAGTCGCGCGCTGGGCCGAGGAGATTGCGCTGTTGAAGCGCGCGGGCCGCGAAGTCGTGCTCGTGTCATCCGGCGCGATCGCGGAAGGCATCAGGCGGCTCGGCTGGACCACCCGTCCGCGCGCAATCCACAAACTCCAGGCGGCGGCGGCCGTCGGGCAGATGGGGCTCGTGCAGGCGTACGAGGCGGCGTTCGCGAAGTTCGGACTGCATACCGCGCAGATCCTGCTCACGCACGAGGACCTCTCCGACCGCAAGCGTTACCTCAACGCGCGCACGACGTTGCGCACGCTGATCGACCTGTCCGTCATACCGATCATCAACGAGAACGACACCGTCACCACCGACGAGATCCGCGTCGGCGACAACGACACGCTGGGCGCGCTGGTCGCCAACCTGATCGAGGCCGACGTGCTGATCCTGCTCACCGACCAGCAGGGCCTGTATACGGCGGACCCGCGCCATGACCCCAAGGCGACGTTCGTCCGCGAAGCACGCGCCGGCGATCCCGCGCTGGAAGCCATGGCCGGCGGCGCCGGCGGCGCGCTGGGCCGCGGCGGCATGCTGACCAAGGTGCTCGCCGCCAAGCGCGCCGCGCGTTCGGGCGCCTCCACCGTGATCGCCTGCGGTCGCGAACCCGATGTGCTGACGCGCCTCGCCGCCGGCGAATCCGTCGGCACCGCACTGATCGCGTCACCGGTATCGCTCGCGGCGCGCAAGCAGTGGCTGGCCGATCATGTGCAGCTCGCGGGCCGGCTCACGCTCGACGCCGGCGCCGTGCGCGCGCTCGCGTCCGAAGGCAAGAGCCTGCTGCCGATCGGCGTCGTGACGGTGGAAGGCAGTTTCGAGCGCGGCGAAGTGGTCGGCTGCTATGCGCCGGACGGCCGCGAAGTCGCGCGTGGACTCGTCAACTATGGCGCGCAGGACACCGCCCGGATTCTTCGCCGGCCGTCGACGGACATCGAGTCGATCCTGGGTTATGTCGACGAGGCCGAGCTCATTCACCGGGACAATCTGGTCCTGCTCGTATGAAGCAGGACTCGATTGCGGCGCAGCCGAACGTCAAGCGAGCACGCGAGCGGCCGGAGCCCCCATTTGGTCTGCCCGTCTGACGGGCGAAAACCGCATTTGGAGGATCGATCCATGTACGTCGCATCGTTGTCACGTCGGCTGGCCGCGCTGGCGATCCCCGTCGTCCTTGCCGCGTGCGCGGCGCCCACCGGCGGCATGCAGCCCGGGCTGTGGGAACTGACACTGACGTCCACGCTCGACGGCCGCGCGCAGGATCTGCCGCCGGTGCGCGAGTGCATCTCGCAACAGGACATCGACGACGCGAACAAGGTGCTACCGCGGCCGAACGGCAACTGCCGCCTCGGCAACGTGCAGCGGTCGAGCGAGCGCGCGGCGTACGACATCAGCTGCACGCAGGACACGCGGACGATGCAGGGCCGCGCCGAAATCCGCTTCGCCGGCGACCGCTACGACGGCAACGTCACGTTGAATGCGGAGGAGAAGGGAACGCCGGCGCTGCCGCTGGTGATCGCGATCAGGGCCAGGCGCGTCGCCGATTGCACGAAGTAGCCCACGGTGGCCGCGCGCGGGGCCGGCGATGCGCGCAGCCGCGGCGTCATTCCGTGGTCGGGGCCAGCGGGTCCGCGTAGGAATCGGGCATCTCCGGGTGCGAGACCCCGAAGAGGCGCTGCCGCCGCGTTTGCGGTTTGGCGTGCAGGAAGCGCTCGAGCTCGAGCAACGCGCGCCGGTACGACTCGCGCTTGAACTCGATCACCGTCTCGAGGGGAATCCAGTAGTCGTGCCAACGCCACGCGTCGAACTCCGGATGCTCGGAGGCGCGCAGGGACACGTCGTTGTCGCGGCCCATCAGCCGCAACAGATACCAGATCTGCTTCTGTCCGCGGTAGCTGCCCCGCCACTCGCGCTTGATCCAATGTTGCGGCACCTCGTATCGCAGCCATTCACGCGTGCGGCCGAGAACCTTCACATGCTGGGATTCGAGCCCGACTTCCTCGCGCAATTCCCGGTACATCGCCTGCTCGGGCGTTTCACCGGGATTGATGCCGCCTTGCGGAAATTGCCACGAGTGTTCGCGGATCCTTTTGCCCCAGAAGACCTGGTTCCTGCCGTTGACGATGACGATGGCGACGTTCGGGCGATAGCCGTCACGGTCGAGCATCGATGCCACCCTGATGCAAAATTAGTTGGGTTGATTGTTGCACAGGACGCAGGGGGGTGCAAAGCAGCCGGACGCGGCGGGCCGCCCTAGGCCCGCCGCAGCGATTCGACCGGCGTGATCGCCACCGTCAGCGTGCGATCGCGACGGACCAGAAGCACCTCCATCGGCTTACCGATGGCGTCGGCGGCGAGCAGCCGCTGCAGCGTGTCGATGTCCGGCACTGGCGCGCCGTCGAGGGCCACGATGACGTCGCCGCGCGCGAGACCCGCCGCGCTCGCCGGCGAGTCCCGCTCCACCGTTTCGACACGCACTCCCGATTCGCGCGGCAGCGCGAAATGCCGGACGACGCGCCGCGGCAGCGGCAGCGTCTGGCCGCCGACGCCGATCCGCGCGCGCCGGACGCGGCCGTCGCGGATCAGCGCAATGGCGACGCGTTCCGCCGTCGACGACGCGATGGCGAAGCAGATGCCCTGTGCGGCGCGGATGACCGCCGTGTTGACGCCGATGACATCGCCGCGCGCATCGACGAGCGGCCCACCGGAATTGCCCGGATTCAGCGAGGCGTCGGTCTGCAGCACGTTTTCGAGCAGCCGGCCCGTCTGCGCCCGCATCGAGCGGCCGAGGGCGCTGACAATGCCGGCCGTCACCGTATGCTGGAAGCCGAGCGGGCTGCCGATGGCAATCGCCACCTGCCCGACGCGCACGCCGGAGGAGTCGCCGAAGCGGATCCACGCGAGGTCGGCCGCCTGTACGTTGAGCACCGCCAGGTCGGAGTCAGGATCGTCGCCGACGATGCGCGCAGCGGCCGTGCGTCCGTCCGTCAGCGTGACCTCGATGGCGCTGGCCCCGCTCGCCACATGGCTATTGGTGACGAAATAGCCATCCGGCGTGATCAGGAAGCCGGACCCCGAGCCCCCGCCGCCCCGCGCGCCCTTGCCGCGAACGACGCGGACGTGGGCGACCGCCGGTGCCACGCGGTCCACGGCGGAGGCGACGGCACGCGAATAGGCGTCGAGAAGTTCGGCATCGGGCGCGACGGTCGCCCGATCCTGCGGCGGCGACGCCGGTTCGTTCCGCGGATAGTCGAGCGGCATAGGCGGCAGGTGGCGGCGTGGACGACCGCTTTCAAGGCGCCGGCCGGGCCGCGCGGCGGCGTACGCCAGCAATTGACCAGCGTCAAGCCGGACGTTGCAGGACGCAATAGCATGGCGCCCTTCCCGGACGTCGAGGTCGTGACCTGAAGGCAATGCGCATCATCCGCGAGGAGCACCATGCTCTGGCGGCAATGCTGCACGCGCTGCTGTTCCTCGTACGCGGAATCCGCAGCCAGCAGATGAAGCCCAATTTCGAGTTGATGGGCGCGTTGATCTACTGCATCGACCCGTTCCCGGAGCGCCCCCATCATCCGAAGGAAGACCGGTGGCTGTTCCGGCTGCTGTTGCTGCGGCATCCGCCGGCGCGCGCGGTGATCGACCGGCTGCAGTCAGAGCACCGCTCCGGTGCCACCCGCATCCGCCAGCTCGAGCAGGCGCTGAACCGCTACGCGCAGGGCGGCGACGCCGAAATGCCCGCGTTCGCCGAAGCGGCCGAAGACTACGTGACGTTCGAGCGCAACCACATGCACACCGGGGAAGTGGAAGTATTCCCGCTGGCGCAGCAATACCTGCGGCCGGACGACTGGGCGGCCATCGACGAGGCGCTTTTTGTCAATACCGATCCGCTGCACGCCGTGGCGGTGCCGGACGGCTTCGACGAACTCTTCCGGCGCATCGTCAACCTTGCCCGCCGCCAATCGGCGTCGGTCCCGACCAGGTTTGACCTGCCGCAAATCACGCGTCCGTCGCAGCGGGCATCATCGCTCCTGTGGAACCCACTGTAACCCGCTCCGTGCCAGGTCTCGCCTTCGACGCGGCGCTCGTCGCCAAGTACGACGGCTTCGGGCCCCGCTATACGTCGTATCCGACGGCCGACCGCTTCCATGACGGGTTCACCGCCGCGAGCTACGTCGACGCCCTGCAGGAACGCAATCACACCCGCGCCGCGCAGCCGCTGTCGCTCTACGTGCACCTGCCGTTCTGCAACACCATCTGCTACTACT
>JBDTNR010000343.1:0-4415 GCA_039933655.1 Betaproteobacteria bacterium
CGCACGTCCGCCTCCGTGCGGACGCGGGACTGGCCCTTGCCGTCGTAGCCGAAGCGCGCGCTCTTCACGATGCCCGGCAGGAACTTCGCGGCGTTCGCCGCGACGTCGGCGTCGTCACGCAGGATCGCGAATGGCGCCACCGGAAACCCATGACCGCCGAGAAACATCTTTTCGCTGATACGGTCCTGGGCGATGGCGACACTCGCCGCGGCCGGGGTGACGCGTGCCGTACGCGCCAGGTATTCGAGCGCAGCCGCGGGAACGTTCTCGAACTCCGTCGTGGCGGCCGCGGCCAGCGCGGCCAGGTCCGCCAGCCCGTCCGCATCGAGGTAGTCGGCAGCGATATGGCGGTCGGCCACGCTGCCGGCCGGACTGTCGGCGGCCGGATCGAGCACGACGACCTTGTAGCCCAGGCTCTGCGCCGCCATGCAGAACATCCGTCCGAGCTGCCCGCCGCCCAGCAGGCCGAGCCACGCGCCGGGCACGATCAAGGCTGCAACCTCAAGTGGCGGGCGGAACGCGCATCGCGCGTGCCGTGGCGGTCTGTTTCAGGCGAAACGCGGCGAGTTTCTTGGCCACCACGGGATCCGTCGCGGCGATAAGCGCCACCGCGAACAGGCCGGCATTGGCGGCACCGGCCTCGCCGATCGCGAATGTCGCCACCGGAATGCCCTTGGGCATCTGCACGATCGCCAGCAACGAATCCTCGCCGCGCAGGTATTTCGACGGCACGGGGACGCCCAGCACCGGCACGATGGTCTTCGCGGCGAGCATGCCGGGGAGATGTGCCGCACCCCCCGCGCCGGCGATGATCACGCGGAGGCCGCGCGGCCCCGCATCCTCCGCGTACTCGAACATGTCGTCGGGCATCCGGTGCGCCGACAGGACGCGCGGCTCGTTGGGGATGCCGAAGGCGTCGAGCTGCGCAACGGCGTGCTTCATGATCTCCCAATCACTGTCGCTGCCCATGACCACGCCTGCCAGCGGTGCCGCTTTGCGCTGCGCCATCCTCTCCCCCAAGCCCCGTACCGCATCGAATTCGAGAGGAAATTTTAACATCGGGGTTGCGCGCGCGTGCTGCCGTCCACCGGTGGTCGCGAGTGAACGATGTCGCGCGTTGGACGACTAAGGCAAGGCGGCGCTCGTTTCTTGCTTGTCATGACGGGCGCACTCACCGAGAATCCCACCCATGCCCTCATTCGCATCCCTCCGCCGGGCCGTTGTCGCGGTCTTCCTGGTCGCCGCTTGGGCCCCCGCGTCGTCGCTGGCGCAGTCCGACGCCGACTTCCTGGCCGCCAAGTCCGCCTACGACAAGGGGGACCGGACGCGGCTGGCCGCCGTCGCGCCCAGGCTCTCGGCCCACGTCCTCGCCCCGTATGTCGAGTACTGGCAGTTGAAGCTCTCGATCGAGGATGCCGCGCCGGTGTCGATCAGGAACTATCTCGAGCGCTATCCAAACACGCCGCTTGCCGACCGGCTGCGCCTCGACTGGCTGAAACTGCTCGGCAAGAAGGCGCAATGGTCGCGCTTCGCGCTCGACTATCCGCCGCCTGCCACCGACGACGTCGAGGTCGCGTGCTACGGGGTGCTCTACAAATGGCAGCGCGACGGTGACGAGGCCCTCACCGCCGCCGTGCCGCTTTGGTTCACCGGCGCGGCCACGCCGGACGCCTGCGAACCCGCCTTTGCCGCGCTCATCCGGCGCGGCGACATTTCGGTCGCGGATCGCCGCATGCGCTTTCGTCTTGCCAACGAAGCGGGCAACCTCAAGGTGGCGCAGGTGCTGGGTGCGGACCTTCCGGGCAAGGACCGCGTGGCCGATCGCGACTACACGGACGTCACCCGCGATCCGCTGCGCGCGCTGGAAGGCGGCGCGTTCGCATGGAGCACCGGCGGCGGCCGCGAACTCGCGCTGCTGGCGCTGGAGCGCGCCGCGCGCAGCGACGCGGGGGCAGCGCGTTCGCCGTGGGTCAAGTGGCGCGACCGGGTACCCGAGGCCGACCGCCGCTACGGCAACGCGCGTCTTGCCTTTCACGCGGCGCGGCAGCTCAATGCGTCCGCGAACGACTGGTTCCGCGAGGCGGGCGATGCGCCGCTGTCGACGGACGCCCAGGCGTGGCGCGTGCGCGCCGCGCTCCGCGCGCAGGCCTGGGGCGACGTGCTGGCCGCCATCGATGCGATGCCCGCCTCGCAGCGCGAGGAAGGCGCCTGGCGTTACTGGCGCGCGCGGGCGCTCGCCGCGCGCGGCCAGAAGGACGAGGCGAATGCGTTGCTGGCGACGCTGGCGCCGGAAGCCAATTTCTACGGGGTGCTTGCCACCGAGGCGCTCGGCCAGCGCTTTGCCACGCCCGCCAGCCGGCCGCTGACGACGCCCGCGGCGGCCGCCACGGCCTTCGCCGGGCGCGCCGAGGTCAAGCGCGTCGTGAAGCTGGTCGAACTCGACATGCGCGCCGAGTCCGTGCGCGAGTGGTACTACATCGTCCGCGGCTTGGACGACGACGCGCTGCTGCTGGCCGCCGACCACGCGCGCCGGGTCGGGCTCTACGATCGCGCGATCAACGCGGCGGACCGCACGCAGGCCCGGCACGATTTCTCGCTGCGCTACCTGGCGCCGTTCCGCACCGAGTTCGAAACGGCCGCCAAGGTCCACGACGTCGACGTCGCGCTGCTGTACGGCATCGCGCGGCAGGAGTCGCGCTTCGCCGCCGACATCGTGTCGTCGGCCGGCGCCGTGGGACTGATGCAGCTGATGCCCGGCACCGCGCGCTGGGTGGCCAAGCAGCTGAGCCGCGCCGACTATCGTCCCGGGCTGATCGCCGATGCCGAACTCAACACGCAATTCGGCGCCTACTACTTCAAGTACTGGCTGGAACGACTGGACCGCATGCCGGCGCTGGCGGCTGCTGCGTATAATGCAGGTCCGGGACGCGCGCAGGCATGGCGTCCCCCGGCGCCGCTCGAAGGCGCCATCTGGGTCGAGACGATTCCCTTCAACGAAACCCGGGACTACGTGAAAAAAGTGCTCGCGAACGCCATGATCTATGGCCAGGCGTTCAATACGGACCCGCAGCCGCTGACCGCTCGCTTGGGGTTCGTCGCGCCGCGCAACGGCACCGTCGCGAACGCCGTCGCGCTGACTGTGCAGTAGCCCGTGGCGACGGGGCGCATCGTCGTGCTGGGCGGCGGCGGCTTTGTCGGTCGTCACGTCGTCGCGCGGCTCGCGGCCGTCGGGCACCGCGTCATCGTCCCCGCCCGCCGGCGCGACGCCGCCAGGCACCTGATCCTGCTGCCGACCGTCGACGTTGTCGAGACGGACATCAACGTCCCGCAGTCGCTGGCGCGCCTGCTGTCCGGCGCGACGGCGGTCATCAACCTCGTCGGCATCTTGAACGAGAGCGGCAACACAACGTTTGCGCGCGCGCATGTCGATCTCGTGCGCAATGTCGTTGGCGCATGCCATACGGCGGGCGTGACGCGCCTGCTGCACATGAGCGCGCTCGGCGCCGATCCCGCGGGGCCTTCGCAATACCTGCGCAGCAAGGCCGCCGCCGAGGCGATCGTCACGGCATCGGGCCTGCGCTGGACGATCTTCCGGCCATCGGTGATTTTTGGCCGCGAGGATTCGTTCCTCAACTTATTCGCCAAGCTGTCGCGGCTGCTTCCGGTCGTCGTGCTGGCCGCGCCGAATGCCCGCTTCCAGCCTATATCCGTCGAGGACGTGGCGCACTGCTTCGTGCAGGCGGTGGACGATGACCTGACGCAGCACGCGCGCTACGACCTCTGCGGCCCGAAGGTCTACACGATGCGCGAACTCGTCGCCTACGTCGGCGAGACCATCGGCGCCGTGCGCCCGATCGTCCCGCTCGGTCCGCGCCTGTCCTGGTTGCAGGCGACGGTGCTCGAGCATCTGCCGGGGAAGCTCATGACGCGCGACAACCTCCTGTCGACGCAGAAGGACAATGTCTGCGACTGCCCGTTTCCGGCGGTGTTCGGCATCGCGCCCGCTGCGCTCGAAGCCGTCGCGCCACAGTACCTGTCGCCTGGAGCGCAGCGCAGCGCGTTCGACGCCTATCGCGCGCAAAGCGGGCGCTGACGCGCCTCCGCCGCGCGACATCCGCACAGCCAAACACGAGACGCCATGGCGCGACCCCTGCCGCAGCCGGTCCGGGTCTATCGCGTGGGAGGCGCCGTGCGTGACGAGTTGCTTGGCCGGCCCGATGCCGATCGCGACTTCGTCGTCGTGGGCGCCACCCCCGAGATGATGCTGGCCTCCGGCTTTCGCCCGGTCGGCCGCGATTTCCCGGTCTTCCTGCACCCGGAAACGCAGGAGGAGTACGCGCTGGCGCGTACCGAGCGCAAGCACGGCCGCGGTTATCGCGGCTTCGAATTCTTCGCCTCGCCGGATGTCACGCTCG
>JBDTNR010000344.1:0-4412 GCA_039933655.1 Betaproteobacteria bacterium
CGGATACAGGAAGTGGTAGCCGATGCGCGGGTCCGAGCCGATGCCCTGGCGCACCATCTCGATGTCGGCGCCCAGGCGGTCGGCGAGATTGGCGAGCTCGTTCATGAACGAGATGCGGGTGGCGAGCATCGCGTTGGCCGCGTATTTCGTGAGTTCCGCCGAGCGCACGTCCATCACCAGGAAGCGCTCGTGGTTGCGCATGAACGGCGCGTAGACCGCACGCAGGGCCGCGATCGCCCGCTCGTCGGTGGCACCCACCACCACCCGGTCGGGCCGCATGAAGTCCTCGACCGCCGCCCCTTCCTTGAGGAACTCGGGATTCGACGCGACCGCGAACGGCAGGTCGATTCGGCGCTCGGCGAGCTCTTCCGCGATCGCGGCGCGCACGCGGTCGGCCGTGCCGACCGGCACCGTGGACTTGTCGACGACGATCTTCGCCCCCTGCATCCGCTGCCCGATGTTGCGCGCCGCCTGGATCACGTACTGCATGTCGGCGCTGCCGTCCTCGTCGGGCGGCGTGCCCACGGCGATGAACTGCAGTGAGCCGTGCGCGACCGACGCGTCGATGTCGGTCGTGAAGCGCAGCCGTCCGGCGGCGACGTTGCGCTTCACCATCGCCTCGAGGCCCGGCTCGTGGATCGGCACGCCGCCGCCGTTCAGGATCGCGATCTTGCGCGCATCGACGTCGAGGCACAGCACGTCGTTGCCGACCTCGGCGAAGCAGGTGCCGGTGACCAGTCCGACATAGCCGGTGCCGATCATCGTGATCTTCACGCCGCGCTCCTCGCGGCGGCGGCGAGCGTGGCGTTGATGCCCGCCAGCGTGGCGAGCGGATCAGCGGATTGGGTGATCGGGCGCCCGATCACCAGGTAGTCGGCGCCGTCACGCACCGCCGCCTCGGGCGTGACGATGCGCGCCTGGTCGTCTTTCGCGGCATCGGCCAGGCGGATGCCGGGCGTGACCAGCGCGAAGCCCGGGCCGCAGGCAGCCCGCAGCGTCGCCGCCTCGTGCGCGGAACAAACGACGCCGTCGAGACCGCAGGCGCGCGACAGGTGCGCCAGCTGCAGCGACTCGGATTGCGCCGTGCCGGAATGCCCGACTTCGCGCAGATCGGCATCGGCGAGGCTCGTCAGCACGGTGACGCCAATCAGCAACGGACACGTACGGCCCGTTGCGCGCGCCGCCGCATCGACCGCATCGCGCGCGGCGCGCAGCATCGCGCGGCCGCCGCTCGCGTGTACGTCAATCATCCAGACGCCCAATCTGGTGGCGGCCACGCAGGCGCTACCCACCGTATTCGGAATGTCGTGGAACTTGAGATCGAGGAACACGTTGAAGCCACGCTCGACCAGCCAGCGCACCGGCTCGGGGCCGGCGGTGACGAACAGCTCCTTGCCGACCTTGACGCCGCATTCGCGCGGGTCGAGCCGGTCCGCCAGCGCCAGCGCGTGCATGGGGTTGGCGAAGTCGAGGGCAACGATCACGCGGGGGTTAAAAGCGGTCATGGCAACGTCGTCAGATGGCAATCACAGGAGGCGCCGGGACGCCGGGAAATCCGGTTTCACTGCACGAGCAATCACTTTCGCCCTGCCTTTCGCCGCGTCTTTGGTGTCTCGATGTGCAACCTATTGTCACGCATACCCGTCCGGCGCCTCGGTGCGCCGCGGGGAATACGTCTCCCATTTGAGGCAGCCGGGGCAACGCCAGTAGTACTGCTTGGCGCGAAAACCGCAATGGTCGCACTTGTACATGCCGAGCCGCTTGATGTGCTGCGCCACCAGTCCCTTCACGAGCTCGAGGTCGTGCCGCCGGTCGGGGGGCGCCGCGAGCAGCTGTGCCTCGAGCAGCCGGTCGAGTCCAAGCAGCGTCGGATTGCGCGCCAGCTCGTCCTTGATCAGCGACGCCGCCGCGTCCGGCCCGTCGTGTTCGAGCACCAGCGTGAACAGCGCGTTCAGCAGGTCGAGCGACGGATACTGCGCGTGATAGCTGCGCAGCACGCGGATGCCCTGCGCCGTGTCGCCCGACTTGCGGTACGCGTCGGCAAAACGCTCGGCGGCGAGCGCCAGGAACGGCGGATTCTGCGACTCGATGTTCTGCCAGGCGGTGATCGCCGCAGCGACGCGCCCCTGCTGGGCTTCGGCGTCGCCCGCCAGCAGGGTGGCGCGGGCGCAGCCGCGGTACGTGGCGAACGCCACGTCGAGCTCCGCCGCGGCAGTCGTGTAGTCGGCCTTCACCAGCGCCGCCTGCGCCAGCTCGCAGTGGTATTGCGCGATCTCCTTGAAGTAGGGCTGCTTCGCGAGTTCCTCCATCCGCCGCGTCGCGGTGATCGCCTTCGCCCAGTCCTTCTCGGTCTCGTAGATCGAGATCAGGTGCGACAGCGCCGAATGCTCGAATACCGTGCCGTTGAGCTTGGTGAAAAGCTCCTCGGCGCGGTCGAGCAGGCCCGCACGATGGAAATCCTGCGCCAGCTCGTGCGTGGCGATGACGCGCTTGTCGGCCGGCAGGTCCGAGCGGTCAAGCAGGTTCTGGTGCATGCGGATCGCGCGGTCGATCTCACCCTGGCGGCGGAACAGCGACCCCAGCGCGAAGTGGAGGTCGATCGTCTGCGGATCGACCTTGACGACCTCGATGAACGACTCGATGGCCTTGTCCGGCTGCTCGTTCAGCAGGAAGTTCAAACCACGGAAGTACGACAGCGGCAGTGCGCGCGATTCGCGCAGCAGATGCTTGATGTCGATGCGCGCGGCGATCCAGCCCATTGCAAAGAACACCGCCGGGATCGGCAGCAGCCACCACAGATCGAAATCCATCGGGAGTTCGGTCAGGCTGCGGCGGACGTCACAGCCCGTCCGGCACGCGATCGTTGCGGGTGAACCCGGGGCCCGACGCGGGCGCCGTCCCCGGTGCCGCGCCGGCGGCGAGCGTGATGCCGGACCCTTCGTTGAAGCGCTGCTCGCGGCGCAGGCGGCTCACCTGCCGCTTCAACCGCGATGCGCGGAGAGCGCCGGCGAGCAATCCAGCCGTGACGCCGGCGGCGAACGCGACGAACACCACGAGTACGAGCGGCGCCTGCCAGCTGGCGAGATGGAAGAAGCGCAGCGTGACCGTCTCGGCGTTCTGCAGCGACAGGAAGAGCAGCGCGATGAAGACAGTGGCGGCGGCGATCCAGCGTGCGGTCTGCATCGTCGAATTATGCCACCTCGGGGGTGCGCTTGTTTTCACAATGCGACGCAGAGACGCAGGGAACGCAGTTTTTTCCCGGCGCCTCGGCATCCATGCGGGTCATCCACCAAAAAAACGCCGAGTTCGCAAGGAACGAATTCCTCGGCGCCTCGGCGGCTCCTGCACAGGCTTCCGGTCTCTACTCGGGCGCCTCGTCCGGAAAGTCGACGCGCTCCCGCAGTTCCTTGCCCGCCTTGAAATGCGGGACGAATTTCTGCGGCACCTGCACCTTCTCGCCGGACTTCGGGTTGCGCCCGGTGCGCGGCGGACGATAGTTCAGTCCAAAGCTGCCGAACCCGCGGATCTCGATGCGCTCGCCCTTCGCGAGGGACTCGCCCATCGCGTCGAGGATCATCTTCACCGCCAGTTCGGCGTCCTTGGCAACCAGTTGCGGAAACTGCGCCGCCAGGCGGTCGATCAGCTCCGATTTGGTCATTGCCCGGCTCTCGCTCAAGTTAGCCGTTGGTCTTGGTGTCGGAAAGCTTGGCCTTCAGCAGCGCACCCAGGTTGGTGGTGCCCGTGTTGGCGCCCTGGTTCTCCGCGCTCATCCGTTGCATCGCCTCGCCTTCCTCGGCGTTGTCCTTCGCCTTGATCGACAGGTTGATGCTGCGGTTCTTGCGATCGACGTTGATGATCATCGCGTTGACCGCATCGCCTTCCTTCAGGTGCGTCCGCATGTCTTCCACGCGATCGCGCGACAGCTCGGAAGCGCGCAGATAGCCCTCGATGTCGCCCGACAGCGTGATGACGGCACCCTTGCCGTCCAGCGACTTCACGGTGCCATCGACGATGCTGCCCTTGTCGTGCATCGCGACGAAGTTGGTGAACGGGTCGCCCTCGAGCTGCTTGATGCCGAGCGAGATGCGCTCACGCTCGACGTCGATCGCCAGCACCACGGCTTCCACTTCCTGGCCCTTCTTGTAGTCGCGCACGGCGGCTTCGCCGGTCGCCGACCACGAGAGGTCGGACAGGTGGACCAGGCCGTCGATGCCGCCGGGCAGGCCGACGAACACGCCGAAGTCGGTGATCGACTTGATCATCCCCTTCACCTTGTCGCCCTTCTTGTGGTTCATCGAGAAGTCGTCCCACGGGTTCGGCATGCACTGCTTCATGCCGAGCGAGATGCGGCGGCGCTCCTCGTCGATCTCGAGGATCATCACCTCGACTTCGTCGCCGAGCTGCACGACCTT
>JBDTNR010000345.1:0-4407 GCA_039933655.1 Betaproteobacteria bacterium
GCGCGACGGTCCTGAGCGCATCGAGTCGGGCTGGTGGGACGGCAACGACGTGCGCCGCGACTACTTCGTCGCCACCACGCCCGCCGGCGAAACGATGTGGATCTACCGCGATCACCGCTACGGCATCGACGACGGCGAGTGGTTCCTGCACGGCATCTTCGCCTGAGGCAGCGCGCTGTTGCCCCGGTCCGCCACCAACCGCGACGCGCGACTCCGCTCGCACATCGGCACGCATCAGATCCGGACGTCGGCGGCGATTCGCTGCTGCTGCAATGATCGGGCGTATGCGTGCCGTGCGCGCAGACGGGGGTCGCGAACGATGCCGGCGACGGTACCCACCACCGCGCTCACCACGCCTGCCAGCGGCAGTGCGAGCACCAACCCGGGCACGCCGGCGACGGCGCCACCGATGAAGACCATCAGCACCGTGGGCATCGGATGCATCCGGATGCTGCGGCCCACCGTCAGTGGAATGAAGAAGAAGTTGTCGAGCAGGCGGGCGAACGCGAAGACCCCGATCGTCGCGTAGACCATCCAGGGATTGGTTGGAAACTCGGTGGCGGCCACCAGAACGACGAGAACGCAGCCAATCACGGAACCGACGACAGGGATCCACTGCAACACCGCCGCGATCGCGGCCAGGATGGGGGCATTCGGCACGCCGACCAGCCACAGGCCGGCGGTGAGGCAGACCGTATCCACGACGGTCAGCTTGAGCAGGCCCTGGAAGTAGTTGCGCGCCGTGGCGTCGACGCGGTCGAACATGTAGATCGTGCGCTCGAAGAACGCGTTGGGCACTTCGCTCGCAAGCAGCTTCGCAAAGAGCCCGCCGTCGCGCAGCAGGAAGAACGCGAAGAACGGCGCCAGCAGCAGCGACGGCAGCCACGCCGCGGCCGCGAACAGCGCCTCGCCGACCTTCTTCTGCAGCGTGGTGTCGCCGAACTCCGTCGCCATCTTGCCCATTTCGGCGTGGAAATTCATCCGCCGCAGGAAGCCGAACTGGTGCTCCAGCGCCGCCAGCGTCCGGTCGATGAGCACGCGTCCGCCTTCGAGGTAGCGATTGAGCGTCACTTCACCGGTGACCGCTTGCGCGGCCAGCCACGGCAGCAGCGGAATCATGACGGCGACCACCACCAGCGTGACGCCGGCCGCCACCAGCGCGGCGGCGGCCTGGCGGCTGACCCCGGCCAGCACCAGGCGGCGCACCACCGGGTACAGCAGATAGTAAAGAATGATCGCGAGCAGGAACGGGACGACGAGCCAGAGCGCGTGCGCGGACGCGACGAGGAGCAGCGTGGTGACGGCAATGGTGACGAGCCAGACCAGCGGCCCCGATGCGTTAGAGGGGAGTGTCACAGCGGGTGTGCTTCCAGCGCGAGGGCCCGGGCGTTGAGCTTCTGCCCGAGGTCGCGGGCGAGTTGCAGGGCGATCTTGGTGGCGATCGCCGCGTGCGTCTCGATCAGCGTTTCGAAGTCGGCGCGGGACAATGCGGCCAGCACGCAATCCTCGCCCGCCCGCACCTGCGCCGAGCGCGGCAATCCCCACAGCAAGGCAAGCTCGCCGAACAGCGACCCGGTGAGTATTTGCGCGATCGGCAGCAGGCTCCCGTCGATCCGCTTGCAGATGAGCGCCTTACCGCTCAGCACGACGTAGAGGGCCTGGCCCTCTTCCCCTTCGTCGAAGACGATTTCGCCCTCGAGATAGCGCCGCTCGTAGAGCAGGCCGTCGATCACCCGCAATTCCTTCGGCCGTAACGTGGCGAAGAGACCGATCTGGCGGAACTGCGCCATCCGGGGATGCTCTGGTCGCCGCTGCAGAAAGCCGAACATCGAAAGCACACCTCTTTGCGGAACGCGCAGGCCGAGTGGCCGGATCATGTCGTAGTCCGGCACCGCCCGCAACACGCCGGTAGTCGAATCCGCCATCGGCGGGCGAAAACGGGCCCGCTGCGGGACACAACGACAGGGGATTCGGCTTGCCATAGAATCGCGCATGGGTCGCGCATGTAACGCCGAAGGTGCCACGGGCGCCACGCCTGCAGCGCCCCTTCGGAAGGGTGCCGGATTGGACGTCATATTGCCCATGCAGCCGCCACGTCTCCATCGTCCATCGCGATGGCCATGCAGCCGCCACCCGTGGCATCGCCCGCAACGTCGGGGCCGCCCATGAACAGGCGCGTGGACGCCGAGCGGTTCGAGACGCTGTGGGGCCGGCATGCGGCGCCGGGCGCAGGGGTTGCGGCGACGCAAGTGCATCGGGAACTGTGCCGACGCTTGGGCGGCCCCGATCGGCGCTTCCACAATCTTGATCACGTCGAGGACTGCCTGCATCGGTTCGACGAAGTCGCATCGTTGCTCGCGGATCCGGACGCCGTGGAAATCGCGATCTGGTTCCACGATGCCATCTATGTCCCGAGCGACGCAGAAAACGAGCGGCTGAGTGCAGAATGGTTTCTCGCGCAGTCGACAGGAGCCGAGCCGGGTTTCCGCCGGCGCGTGTGCGGCCTCATCCTGAGCACGCGTCACCAGCGTCCTGCGCGCAGCCACGACCGGCGTTTCATCGAAGACATCGACCTCGCGGGGTTCGGCGCGTCGTGGGAGGAGTTCATGCGCCACGGCGCGCTGCTGCGCGAGGAGTTCGCGGCGCAAAGCGACAAGGAATACGAGGCCGGCCAGCTGACTTTCCTGCGGCGACTCGAGCAGCGGCGATGGTTCTTCTCGACCGATTACTACCGCGAGCGGCACGAGACGCGGGCGCGGGAGAACCTGGATCGGCTGCTGGCGATGCTGACGGGAGATGGTTAGTCGAACGCGGTCATCGTCCTGGCCTCACGCGACGTCCATTGATGTCGCATACGACTCGCGACACCTATGAACGAGCATCGCCGTCGGTGGCGCGCGCGAGGTGGAGCGAAAGGCGGTTTCCGTTGCAACTCCGGTCACCTTCCGCGCAGCACCGAACACGAGATGCACGGAGCGAACCTCCCGGTCAGACGGCAGTCAGATCCCCGCCCACCACTGATATCCCTGATCCTCCCAGTAGCCGCCCTTACCGCCCGCGATGTTCGCGAACGTCGACACGAACTCGATCGCCGTGATGAACTTGGCGTGCTTGTAGCCCAATTGCCGCTCGACCCGCAGCCTGATCGGCGCACCGTTGGCCACCGGCAGCGTCGCGTCGTTCAAGTCGTAGGCGAGGATCGTCTGCGGATGGCGGGCGTCGTCCAGGTCGATGCTCTCGTAATAGAGGTCGGAGCCGTCGCCGCCCATCGGATCCGCGCAGTAGAACATCGCGTAGCGCGCCGCGGTGCTCGGCTTCACGATGTCCATCAGCGCCGCGAGCGGCACGCCCTTCCACTTGGCGATGGCGCTCCAGCCCTCGACGCAGTCGTGGCGGGTGATCTGCGTACGCGCCGGCAATGCCCGCAATTCGGCGAGCGAAAAGGCGCGCGGCGTCTCGACCTGCCCGCCGATCGCCAGCCGATAGTCGGCGAACTGGGTGGCCACCCAGCCGTTGTACTGGTCGGTGTCGGGATCGTAGGAGCCGTTGCTGCGAAACGTCGGGGACCGGTCGGACTCCGCGAACTCCTGCGCCATCGCCCTGCGGCCGACGAGCTTCCCCGCCGCCTCGTTCAACGGCTCGACCACGTTCAGCACCTTCGGCCACCACTCGGTACGCGAGAGGTTGTCGCAGCCGGCGAGCAGCAGCGCGGACGTCGCCGCCGCGGTCCGCGCGAGAAACTGACGGCGAGGCAACCGCCGCCGCAGGCGAAAAGGCCTAGTCATGGGACTTCTCCGGAACGACGCGGTAGCGGCCGGTGATCATCGACCGCAGATTGTTCCACAAGCCGGAAATGATCACCTCGAACACGTGGATGGCGACGAATCCCACCAGCAGCCAGGCGACGATGAAATGGATCGACCGCGCCGACTGGCGGCCGCCGACGACGTCGACCCAGCCCGCGGCGAGCGAATTGAGCCACGGCGACAGGCCGAACCCCATCAGGATGATGAGCGGCAGCATCACGAAGATCACGACGAGGTAGGCGAGCTTCTGCAGCACGTTGTAGCGCTTCGACGCCTCTCCCATCGGATGTCGGAAGCGCAGGTGGTCGCGGATCGATTCGCCGATGCCCTTCCAATCCTCGCGCGACGGCGCGAGATCGCGCGCCAGGTGCCGGCTCGCCAGCGACTAGAGCACGAACAGCAGGCCGTTGACGACGAACACCCACGCGAAAAAGAAATGCCACGACCGCGCCATCGACAGCCACTGCGATCCGGGCAGCATCATCCACGGTGGGAACGTGGACGGCACCAGCCGGCCGTCGCCGGCACTGGTGACGCCGAGGAAACCGGTGGTGTCGAACTGCGCGCCGAACACGCGCGTGACGCCCGTCAGCGTGCCGTC
>JBDTNR010000346.1:0-4402 GCA_039933655.1 Betaproteobacteria bacterium
GCGATGTCGCCGGCGGTCAGCGCGGCACGCGGCACCTCGATCATCGTGCCGAACTGGAAGCGCAGCTTCCGCCCCTGCTCCTTCATCACCTCGCGCGCTTCGGCCTCCAGGACTTCGATCTCCCATTTGAGCTCATTGTTGTGGGCGGTGAGCGGGATCATGATCTTGGGCTTCACCTTGACGCCTTCCCGCGCGCAGATGCACGCGGCCTCGATGATCGCGCGCATCTGCATGCGCACCAGCGCCGGCAGGTGGATGCCGAGCCGCACGCCGCGCAGTCCGAGCATCGGATTGGCCTCCCGCATCCCTTCCACGGCGGCCAGCAGGCGTTTCTTCTGCGCCAGCGTGCCGGCCAGTCCGAGCGGGTCCGCGCCGGTCGCGAGTTCGGCGCCCGCCATCTGCTGGCGGGTCTCCATCTCCGTCACGTCGCGCAGCAGGTCGTCGTGACTGGGCAGGAACTCGTGCAGCGGCGGATCGATCAGCCGGATCGTGACCGGCGACCCGTCCATCGCGCGGAACAGCCCCGCGAAGTCGGAACGCTGCATCGGCAGCAGCAGCGCCAGGCACTCGCCGCGCTCGGCGTCGTCCTGCGCGAGGATCATCCTCTGGACGATCGGCAGCCGCGAGGTCTCGAAGAACATGTGCTCGGTGCGCGCAAGCCCGATGCCTTCGGCGCCGTAGCGGCGCTCGCGCTCGGCGTCGGCCGGATAGTCGGCGTTCGCCCAGACGCCCAAGCGCCGGAAGCGATCGGCCCAGCCGAGCAGCGTGATCAGCGCCGGATCGTCGAATTCGGGCACGACGGTTTCGAGGAGGCCGGCGAACACTTCGCCGGTCGTCCCGTCGATGGACACCGCATCGCCCTCGCGCAGCACGCGCTTGCCGATGGTGAGCTGCCGGGCGGCCGCATCGACCTCCATCGTCGTCACCCCGACCACCGCCGGCTTGCCGAATTGCCGCGCGACGAGTGCCGCGTGACTCGTGCGTCCCCCATGCGACGTCAGGATCCCGCGCGCGGCCAGCATGCCGTGGACATCGTCCGGCTTGGTCTCCGCCCGCACCATGATGACGGCCTTCCCTTCGTCGCGGCCCCAGCGCTCGGCCGTGTCGGCGTCGAACGCGAGCATGCCCGAAGCCGCCCCCGGCGACACGTTGAGTCCGCTCGCCATCAGGTCGCCGCGGGCTTGCGCCGCCTTGCGCGCCGAAGCCGGAAACTGCGGATGCAGGAAATAGTCGACCTGCTCGGGCGCGATACGCTGGACGGCCTCGGCGCGGGTGATCCGGCGCTGGTTCGCGAGATCGACGGCGATGCCGAGCGCCGCCTGGGCGGTGCGCTTGGCGTCGCGGGTCTGCAGCATCCACAGCTTGCCGCGCTCGACGGTGAACTCCACATCCTGCACGTCGCGGCAATGACGTTCGAGCATCGCGCACGCCCGCGTGAACTGCCGCCACACGCGGGGCATCGCCGCGGCGAGCGTGGCAATGCGCTGGGTGGCGCGAGTGCCGGCGACCACGTCCTCGCCTTGCGCGTTCAGGAGCCAGTCGCCCTCGATTTCCGGGTCACCGGTCGTGACGTTGCGCGTCGTCACCACGCCCGTCGCGGAATCCGTGCCCAGGTTGCCGAACACCATCGCCTGGATGTTCACCGCGGTACCCAGGTCATGCGGGATGCCCGCCGCATTGCGATAGTCGATCGCCCGCTTGCCGTTCCACGAGCGAAACACTGCCTCGACGGCCAGTTCCAGCTGCTGCCGCGGATCGTCGGGAAACGGCTTGCCCGTGTGCTTTTGGACGAGCGCCTTGAAGGTCCGGCTGATCGCCGCCAGGTCGTCGGCACTCAGGTCCGCATCATTGCCGACGCCGCGCCGTGCGCGGTACCTGGCGAGTTCGGCCTCGAACGGCGCATGCGGCAGTCCCAGCACCACGGTCGCGAACATCTGCACGAGGCGCCGGTAGGCATCGAATGCGAAACGCCGATCGCCGGTCAGCCGCGCCAGGCCAGCGACGACCGCGTCGTTCAATCCGAGATTGAGCACCGTGTCCATCATGCCGGGCATCGAGAACTTGGCGCCGGAGCGGCAGGACACGAGCAACGGATTGGCGGCGTCGCCGAAGTGCTTGCCCGTCGCCCGCTCGAGCTTGGCCAGCGCCTTGCGCACCTGTTCCCACAGTTCGGCAGGTGCGTGGCCGCCGTCGAGATACGCATTGCATGCGCGCGTGGTTACGGTGAATCCGGGCGGGACGGGCAGGCCCAGCTTCGTCATTTCGGCGAGATTGGCCCCCTTGCCGCCCAGCAACGACTTCATGCCTGCGTTGCCTTCGGACAGGAGGTACACCCACTTCATCGGAGCACGCGGCGCCGCCGCGGTCACTTTCCTGCGCGCATCCAGGCGACGCGTCGGCTTCTTCGATACCGCTGCCATGGCCATCCCTATGCGGTTCCGGATCGTCCTGAAGTCTCGCTGCCGCGCCCGTGTTGTTCTTGGGGGCCGCAGGACCTCCCGATCCCTTCAACCCCATTGTCGGCCGACGCGAAACGGAGCGTGCTGACCAGCGTCAACCTTGGGGCGCCTGGTGCCGGATGGCTCCGGGGCACCGACGAGTGCGGCCCTGGTCCGTCTGGAAATCACGTCATGAGTTTCTTCGTGGACCAGGAGGCGCATTCAAGTTATTATTTTGACGTTCATTGAAATGTTAAGGCGGGGCAATTCCGACGCCGCCACTGTTCCGCAACGGGCCACGCACTGCGCTTCCTGGCGACCATCCATGAGTGTCATCACGCAAAGGCTTTCGTTTCTCGACCGGTATCTGACCGTCTGGATCTTTGCGGCCATGGCGTTGGGCGTCGGCCTCGGTTACTTCGTGCCGGGTATCGAAGCCTTCATCAACCGCTTTCAGGTCGGCACCACCAACATCCCCATTGCGGCCGGCCTGATGTTGATGATGTATCCGCCCTTTGCGAAGGTGCGCTACGAGGAACTGCCCGATGTCTTTCGGGACAAGAAGGTTCTGGGGCTATCGCTGGTGCAGAACTGGATCGTCGGACCGGTGCTGATGTTCGTACTGGCCATCGTCTTTTTGCACGACAAGCCGGAATACATGGTGGGCCTCATCATGATCGGCCTTGCGCGCTGCATCGCGATGGTGATCGTCTGGAACGAACTCGCCAGGGGTTCAACGGAATATGCGGCGGGTCTGGTCGCGTTCAACTCGATCTTTCAGGTGTTGTTCTTCAGCGCCTATGCGTGGTTGTTCATCACGGTGCTTCCCCCCTTGTTTGGAATGTCCGGTTCGGTCGTGGACATCTCGATCGGCCAGATCGCCGAGAGCGTGTTCATCTATCTCGGCGTGCCCTGCATCGCCGGCGCGTTGACCCGCGCGATCATGCTGCGCTTCGTCTCGAAGGAGTGGTATCACACCCGCTTCGTGCCGAAAATCGGGCCGATCACGCTGATCGCGCTGCTCTTCACCATCGTCGTCATGTTCAGTCTGCAAGGCAAGCTGATCATCGGCATTCCGTTCGACGTGGTCCGCATCGCGATTCCCCTGCTGATCTATTTCATCGCGATGTTTGTCTTCTCGTTCTTCATGAGCATGCGTCTGGGTGCCAACTACGAGAAGAGCGCCACCCTTTCCTTCACCGCCGCGAGCAACAACTTCGAGTTGGCGATCGCCGTCGCCATTGCGGTCTATGGAATCAATTCGGGCGCAGCGTTTGCGGCCGTCATCGGCCCCCTCGTGGAAGTGCCCGTCATGATCGGCCTGGTCCATGTCGCACTTCTGTTCCGGCGGAAGTATTTCCGCTCGACCTGACGGTGCGGACGCCAACGCTGTCGACCCGCTCGGCATCGCTGCGTGCCGCGAGGAAAGGCGAACCCCGATGAACTGCCTGATGACCGCCTGGCACGAGAATGAAGCCGAGTTGCGCGGGTGGCTGCGGCATCGCCTGGGCAATCCAGTCGATGCCGACGACATGCTGCAGGATCTCTTCATCAAGGCCATGCGCCAGGGCGAGCGGTTCTGCGCCATCGGCAATGCCCGCGCATGGCTCTTCGAGGTGGCGCGCAATGCAGTGGCGGATCGGCTGCGCCTGAAGCGCGAGACGATTGAACTGCCTGCGGATCTCGCCAGCGAAGTCGATGAGGTCGCGACCGTGGACAGCCTGGTGGCATGCCTGCCGCGCGTGCTCGCGGAACTGAATCCCGAGGATCGCGAGGCCATCACGCTGTGCGATCTGGAGGGCCTGCCGCAGGAAGCGTATGCGCGTCGCAAGGGCTTGAGCCTGCCGGGAGCGAAGTCCAGGATACAGCGCGCGCGCAAGCGACTGCGCGAACGGCTTTCGCAAGCGTGTCAGGTTCGTCTGGACGCAGCCGGACAGGTCAGCGATTTCGTGCCGCGCCCTCCG
>JBDTNR010000347.1:0-4396 GCA_039933655.1 Betaproteobacteria bacterium
TGCGCCTCCTGCTCCAGCCGGTGCTCGATCGCATCATCCGGATGGAAATACACGAGGCACTTGACGATGTGGTCCGCCGGCCAGCTCAAGAGCGTCGTGCCGACGGAACGTCCGCGGTCGAACTGCAGCGGATTCGAGCCTGGCAGCTCGACCGGGCGGCCGATCCACCAGCCGCGGCCGGTCGCGGCGTTCAGCGCGTCCTGCCCGTAGCGGTCGTCGCACAGGATGCCGACCTTGCCTTGCAGCGCGAGTGCCGCTTCCGTTTCGGCGACGGCCGCCACCAGCAGCTTCTTGAGCGCCGGCAGCCGCGCTTCGCCGACTCCTGCCTGCTGCGCGAGGTCGAAGAACTGGTTGCGGTGATCGAACGCGAACGCGAACACGCAGTCGCGCCTGGTGCGTGGCGTCGTCACGCGGTGCAGGCGCGTCAGTGTCGCGTCCTGGTCGGGACGCGGGATCGACGCCGCATGCGCGAGGAAGTAGTCGAGCTCGACGCGCGTGGGCATTGCGGGCGCGCAGCCGTGGCGCGACACCACCAGCGCGCCGCACGCGTTGGCGTAGCGCGCGCAGCGGTCGTAATCTTCCCCGCGCACCCAGCCCGACAGGAATCCCGCGGAAAACGCGTCGCCCGCGCCCAGCACGTTCAGCACGTCGACCGCGACACCCTCGCCGTTGAACGCGGCGTCGAGCGACGCCGGAATCGCGCCGTCGATGACGGCGCAGCCCATCGCGCCGCGCTTGACCACGAGCGTGGCCTTCGTCACCGCGCGCACGTTGGAGAGCGAGGTCATGATGTCGGTGCTGCCACCGGCGATGTTGAACTCCTCGATGGTGCCGATGGCGAGGTCGATCTTGGGGAGGATCCGCTGCAGGTGGGCGGTGACGCCGTCCGAGGCGATGAACCTCGTCTCGCCGTCGCCGCGCTTCGTCAGCCCCCACAACACCGGGCGATAGTCGATGTCGAGCACTGTCCGCACGTTGTTGCGGCGCGCGCGATCGAGCGCCAGGTTGCTGATGCCGTTGATGTAATCGGTCGAGAAATGCGTGCCGGTGATCAGCAGTGCGCGCGCCTGCGCGATGTAGGACTCCTCGATGTCGTCCTCGGTGATCGCCATGTCGGCGCAGTTCTCGCGCATGAAAATCAGCGGGAACGTGTCCTTGTCCTTGATGCCCAGCACGACGGCGCCGGTCAGGCGGTCCGGATCGACGCTGACGTGGCTCGTGTCGCAGCCTTCGCGGCTTATCGTCTCGACCAGGAAGTGTCCGTTCGCGTCGTCGCCGATGCGCGAGATGAGGCCGGTCCGCAACCCGAGCCGCGCGCAGCCGAACGCCGTGTTGGCCGAGGAACCGCCCAAATACTTGGCGAAGCTCGTGACATCCTCGAGACGCGCGCCGATCTGCTGCGCATAGAAGTCCACCGCGAAGCGGCCGAGACAGATGACGTCGAGCCGGCGGTCGGCGGCGAAGGGAGTGGCGTTTTGCATCGGGGGAAATCCTGCGGCCTTGTGGCCGATCGGCGCTGAGGCGCGGGAGCAGCAATTTTGGCCCACCACCCCCTGAAACGCAAGTTTCGCCCGTTGTTGCCCGTGGAATATTTGTTCCACATTGCCGTCCAAGGGCGGCAAGCGGTACCTGCCGCCGCACACCGAACTCGACCACGGCGTCCGGCCGCGGGCGAGGCCCGGTGTTTATGCCATCAGATGGAACGCGCACCACGCTATAGCACGGACGTCACCGCGCCGGTATACTCGCGACGGGCGGCGGCTCGAACAAAAAGCCGCCGCAATTCCCGAGGATCCGCATGGATATCGAAGTCGAGCGGCGCGGTGCGGTCACGCTCGTGACGCTCAATCGTCCCGAGTCCGCGAACGCGCTTTCCATCGGCGCGCGCGATGCGCTCGAAGCCGCGCTCGCGGCGTTCGACGCCGATCCGGCCGCGCGCGTGGCCGTGCTCACGGGAGCGGGGGACAAGTCCTTTTGCGCCGGCGCCGACCTGCGCGCCGCGCCTCCCGTGCCGCCCGCCGGCGAGCCGGTGGCCGACCGGCCGCTGGTGCACGACTTCGAACTCGCGAAGCCGCTGATCGCGGCCATCAACGGTCATGCGCTCGGCGGCGGCCTCGAACTCGCACTGCTCGCCGACATCCGCCTTGCCGCCGCCCACGCGACGTTCGGCCTCACCGAGGCGCGCATCGGCAGCATGCCGGGCAGCGGCGGCACCCAGCGCCTGCCGCGGCTCGTCGGCGACGGCCACGCGCTGCTGATGGCGTTGTCGGCGCAACGCATCGCCGCCTCCGAAGCGCTGCAGTGGGGACTCGTCTCCCGCGTCGTTCCCGGCCCCGAACTCCTGCCGGCGGCGCTCGCGCTCGCGCAGGCGATCGCCGCCAACGCGCCGCTCGCCGTACGCGCGATCCTCCGCGCGGTACGCGAAGGCCGGCAGTTGCCGCTGCCGCAGGGCCTGGCGCTCGAGCGCGAACTCTTCCAGGAGATTCGCGCGACAGCGGACCGTGCCGAGGGACGCGCCGCGTTCCGCGAGCGCCGCACGCCGGATTTCAAGGGCGCATGATGGCCGGCGTAGGCATCTGGCCGTCGCTTTCCGACCGCATCGCGATCGCCGGCGTCGGCGCATCGCCGCAAGGCAAGCTCACCGGCCGCACGCCGCTCGACCTGGGCATCGAGGCGTTCCGCAACGCGCTCGACGACGCGGGGCTGCGCCAGCAGGACATCGACGGCCTGCTGACCATGCCCGGCACCACCTCGCCCGAAGGCAGCCTGCATTACCTGCGCTTCGGCGAGGCGGTGCGCATCGACCCGCGCTACACCGGATCGATGACGATGGGCGGCGGCACCGCGGGCGCGCTGGTGCAGATGGCGGCGCTGGCGATCGCCGGCGGTCTGGCGACAACGGTGGCCTGCGTCTTCGGCGACACGGCCAAGACCGGCGGCTCGCGCTTCAACCGCGCCAGCGGCGGCGAAATGCCGTGGAACCTGTGGGGCATGATGGGCGCCGCCGCCAACAGCGCGCTCGCCGCCGACCGCCACATGCACAGGTACGGCACGACGAGTCGGCAGCTCGCCGAAGTGGCGGTCGCCTGCCGCCATCACGCATCGCTCAACCCGCACGCGGTGATGCGCGCGCCCATCACGCTCGACGATCACCAGGCGTCGCGCTTCATCGTGCGCCCGCTGCGGCTGCTCGACTGCTGCCTCATCTCCGACGGCGGCGTCTGCATCATCGTCACCTCCGCCGAGCGCGCGCGCGATCTCGCGGCGCCGCCCGTGCTGCTCTCCGGCATGGGCCAGGCGTACACGACGCGCAATCTGGAACGCGACGACTGGTGGTACGTGCCGCACCAGCGCGACGCGCTTGCCGCCGCGTTCCGCATGGCCGGCGTCACGCCCGCCGACATCGATGTCGCGCAGCTGTACGACAATTTCACGATCTCGGTGCTGCTATGGCTCGAGCACGCCGGCTTTTGCGGCGAAGGCGAGTCCGGCAGCTTCGTCGAAGGCGGCCGCATCCGATTGGGCGGCGAGCTGCCGGTGAACACCGCCGGCGGCAACCTGTCGGAGAGTTACATGGAAGGCTGGCTGCATATCGTCGAAGGCGTCCGCCAGATGCGCCACGCCTGCGGTCCACGGCAGGTCGCGAATGCGCAGCTGTGCCTGGTGACGGGCCGCGGCATGGCGCTCAACTGCGCCAACGCAATGATCCTGAAGCGCGGATGAACAGGGTCCGTTCCAGCCTTGCCGAAATGCATACCAATTACTCCGTCGTTCCCGCGCCAGCGGGCACCCAGCGACTCTCCTCGTACAACGCTGGATCCCCGCTGGCGCGGGGACGACATCAGACTTGCGAATGCTGTCACTCACTTCGGCAAGGATCAGTAAGATGAGCGAAGCAACCGCCCCGCGTCCCGTTCCCGAAGTCACCGCCCTCACGCGCCCGTTCTGGGAGGCCGCCGCGCGTGGCACGCTTGCCGTCCAGCGCTGCCTGGCCTGCGGTCACCTGCGTTTTCCGCCCGGCCCGGTCTGCACGGCCTGTCTCGACCCGCACGCGGCATGGCACCCGGTCTCGGGACAGGCGACCGTGCTGTCGCACCTCGTGTTCCACCAGGGCTATGGCGCGCCGTGGAACACATCGCTGCCGTACAGCGTCGTGATGGTGCAGCTGGACGAGGGACCGCGAATGTTTTCCGACATCGACGACCCCGACCGGCGCTGGATCGACGCGGACCTCGTGGGCCGCCGCGTCAGCGTGTGGTTCGACGCCGTCGCCGACGGCATCGCCGTCCCCCGTTTCCGGGTGGTCGCATGAGCCCGCCGGGCCGTCCCAAGGGCGAATATCGGAGTGCGCAGCACGAAGGTAATCCAATCAGCCCGCCGGGCCGTCCCAAGGGCG
>JBDTNR010000348.1:0-4394 GCA_039933655.1 Betaproteobacteria bacterium
GCAGCTTCATGACGAAGAATTCGAGCGTCAATTTCGGCTTCAATCACATGATTATGTCTTCGAACGAGAGTGCCGTGACCGCAACGATCGAGATGAGGCAGGCGGTTGCGGGAACGAGCCTCGTGGAGCCGATGCCGTCGCTCGGCGAGAAAGGGTTCACCTACCAGCCGAAGAAGGACAACGGGCAGATCGACCGCACGTCGATGTTCTTTTATGGGCATCGCGGCCGCGTCAACGCGTCCGGCTATCTGAACCTCAAGGATGCGATCACGCCCGCGCAGCGAGACTTGGCCGCCAATCTGATCGCCGCGACGCTGGGCGTCGCCACCAATCCAAAAGCGCTCGCGAAGGAATCGAATTGCCGGTACCTCGACCCCAACCTTGTCAAGCGCCTGCTGCCGGCGGGCGACATGTCGGCGATCGTGCCCGATCCCAACAATTGCGTGGTGTCGGCCGGTGGCAACGTCATTACCGTGGCGGTCACCAAGGACGCGCGCGGCTGGGCGGCGGCGGAGCGCCTGCTGAAGAACGGCGGCTGCACGGTCGACACGCTGCCGAATCTCGGCAAGGGTGCCGGCATTGCGCATCACTGCAGGGAAGGCAATCCACGCGCCGAGGTACTGATCGTAACCGGCAGCCGCATGTTCAGGTTTCTCTATGCACCTGCGGCGGAACCAAGCGCCGACGATCGTGCTGCGTTGGTGGAACTGGCCGGAGCCGGTGCGGGGAAATGACGCCAGAGAGTTCGCGATTCGATACCCGCAACGGGTGGCTCGTTTAGAGAGAGGGGCGCCAGCGTCGGGCCTGACGCCAACGGATCTGCTAATGTTGTCGCGGCGCATTGAATGCGCGCGAATGGGCGTGCAGCGAACGTCGCAGGCGCCGCGCGAGCCGGGGCATGCCGCTCGCATTCCACCCTCCGGGAATGCGTTGCCGGCGCACCCAATGCGTGGCGGCAAACTGCAATAGTCGTCGCGAGCCGTCGACCATGGCCGAAAGAGTCCGGGAGATGCAGGACATGAGCTGGATGCTTCGCGCGCGAGTTTTTCTGGAACGCCTGTGGCAACCCACGTTCGCATGCATGACCTGCATGACCGCACCCAGCTTCGCGAACCTGGTGAGCGCCATTCACTGGAAGATCGCGCTGCAGACCGGCGTCGCCACTGGCATCCTGGCGCTGCTGCTCACGCTCACGCCGCTCGGGAAGCTCTTCGCGCACCGTTACGGCAACGCGTTGATGGTGGGCGTGCTGACGGCGCTCGCCGACGCGTGGTCGCATCCCGGCCGCTTCGGCTTCGGGTACGGCGAGGCCCTGTTGACGGGCCTGGTGTCGGCCGTGCTCGCGCTGGCGGGTTCGTTCGTGCTGGAGGACCGCGCGCGACGCGTGCGGCAGCTATGGGCGCGGATGCGCGCGTCGGTGGGTTCGCGTTGAGCGAACCTCGCGGCTGCACGATTTCGGACTCGCTCCTACGAAGTCGATGCTCGATCGCCGCTTGAGCTGTCCACGCCCGGAACTGCAGATGACCGGCGAGTGGGGTCACGAGCATCCTGCAAACGCAAAGTGGCGCGTCACGTCGCACGCGGGCACGGCACACGTTTGGAAACCGGATAATCTCTGTTGCGCCTCTGGGCGCGCCGATCCCGTTTGGTCGCCCCACGCCCGGCTTGGCCGTCGCGGTATGCTGTCACTCTTGTCCGTCAGCACCGAAAGCGCCCCGGAGTTCCCTTGTCGCGCACCGGCAGTGGCTCCAGGCACCGCAACGACGGCAAACCCTACGTAGATGCGCGAGACCTCCATGACAGACCGCGCAACCGGTTCCAACGCGCGGAGCGACCTGACGCGCACCGTGCTCGCGGTGCTGCTGATCGGAATTCTTACCGGCGCCTCGTTCTGGATCCTCCGCCCGTTCTGCTCGCGATCGTCTTGGCAGCGATGATCGTGGTGGCGACGTGGCCCATGATGCTCAAGCTGCAGCAGGTGGTGCGCGGCCGCGCGCTGGCGGTGACGATCATGTCCGGTGTGATGGTCCTGGTGTTCGTCGTGCCGCTGGTGCTGGCGATCCAGACGGTGGTCGATAACATGGATACGATCAAAGGATGGATTGGCACACTGGCGACCTCCCCCATTCCTGCGCCCCCCGAATGGCTCGCCCGCATCCCGCTGGTCGGCGCCAAGCTCGCCGAAGGCTGGGCGACCATTGCGGAGGCCGCCAAGGAGAATCTGGTGGCGCGCCTTGCGCCGCATGCGGCGCAAGGCGCGCAGTGGCTGGCCGGCGCGCTCGGCGGCGTCGGCGTGCTCGCCTTCCAGTTCGTGCTGACCGTGATCATCGCGGTGGTGATGTACACGCAGGGCGAGACGGCGCGAGCAAGCCTGATCCGGTTCGGCCGCCGGCTCGCCGGGAACCGCGGCGAAGGCGTCGTCGTGCTCGCCGGTGCGGCCATCCGCGCCGTCGCGCTTGGCGTCGTCGTCACGGCGCTGGCACAGACATTACTGGCCGGGCTGGGCCTCTATGCGGCGGGAATTCCGTTTGCCGGACTGCTCACCGGCGTGATCCTGCTGCTCTGCATTGCGCAGATCGGACCCATCCTCGTGCTCGCTCCCGCGGTGTTCTGGCTCTTCTGGAACGACCAGACCGCGTGGGGTACTGCCCTGCTGATCTGGACCGTCGGCGTCGGCGCCATGCGCAACCGCTCTTTCTGTTTGGGCATCAGCAGCGGATCGATCTGGGATGCCGCCAACACCACTTCCGCTACACTGCACCGTCAAAGCGTAACGGTCTCCATTCCGGGTCAGCCCGTTGCCTTCTCCAGGATGACGTACGCAGCACTCGTCCAATGCCGGCAGCGTCCCCATGATTCAACTCTACTACCACCCCGGCAACGCCAGCCTCGCGCCGCACATCCTGCTCGAGGAAATCGGCGCGCCCTTCAGGCTCGAGCTGGTCGACCGCAGGAACTCGGCGCACAAGTCCGCCGAATACCTGAAGTTGAACCCCAACGGACAGATCCCGACCCTCGTCGATGGTGACCTGGTGCTGTACGAGGCCGCGGCCATCTGCCTGTATCTGGCCGACGCACACCCGCATGCGCGTCTGGCGCCCCCGCTGCGGACCGCGGAACGAGCGCATTTCTACAAGTGGCTCGTGTGGTGCACCAACACGCTCCAGGCGATGCTGATGCACTATTTCTATGGCGAGCGCATGGTGGACGACGGCAACGCGCTCGCCGCTGCGCAGATCAAGTCGCACGCGGAAGCCAAGGTCGGCGCGATGCTCGATCAACTCGACGTGCAGCTTGCGACGCATGGCGGAGACTGGTTGCTCGGGCCGGCGTACAGCGCCGTGGACGCGTACGCATTGATGCTCGGTCGCTGGACCCGCGGCTTCGCGCGACCCGCGCGCAGCCTGCCGCATCTCGGACCCTACCTGCAGCGTGTGCTGGCGCGCCCGGCGGTTCAGCGCGCATTTGCTACCGAAAGGCTCGCCGCGCCGCTGGTTTGACGGGTAGCGACAGTCCCGTGGCAAAGGTCCCCCGCAGTCTCGTAGGTCTTGCTGCAGTCCATGGCCCACTGCGGTATTGCAAACCTGACGATGACCACCACTTGATGACGATGGCCTCCGTTCCCGCCTTCCGTTTCGACAACTCGTTCGCGCGCGACCTTCCGGGGTTCTACGAGCCCTGGCGGCCGGCGGTCGTGCCCGCGCCCACCCTGCTGTACATCAACGACTCGCTGGCGACGGAGCTCTGCCTCGACATCGCGTCGCTCGATGAGCCCTCGAGGGCTGCGATCTTTGCGGGCAACACGCTGCCCGACGGCGCCGATCCGCTGGCCCAGGCCTATGCCGGACATCAGTTCGGCGGATTCTCCCCCCGGCTCGGCGATGGCCGCGCGCTGCTGCTCGGCGAGGTGATCGATGTGCACGGACGACGTCGCGACATCGCGTTCAAGGGCTCCGGCCGCACGCCGTTCGCCCGCGGCGGCGACGGCAAGGCCGCCGTCGGACCGATGCTGCGCGAAGTGCTGATCGGCGAAGCCATGCATGCGCTCTCCATCCCGACTACCCGTGCGCTTGCCGTCGTGGCGACGGGCGAGCCGGTCTACCGCGAACACGCGCTGCCCGGCGCCGTGCTGACCCGCGTGGCGGCGAGCCACGTGCGTGTCGGCACCTTCCAGTTCTACGCGGCGCGCGGCGACGTGGAACGTCTGCGACAACTGGCCGCGTACACGATCGCGCGCCACGACCCCGGAGTCGCGACGTCGCCGCAGCCGATCCTGGCGCTGCTCGAGGCCGTGGCTGCGCGGCAGTCCGCGCTGCTCGCGCAGTGGATGAACGTGGGTTTCATCCATGGCGTGATGAACACCGACAACATGACGATATCGGGCGAGACGATCG
>JBDTNR010000349.1:0-4389 GCA_039933655.1 Betaproteobacteria bacterium
ACCTGCCCGGCCAGCCGCGCGGCCTGCTGCTCGCCGACGCGCACATGAACATCACGCCCAACCTGGCCGCCAAGCGCGACATCGTCCAGAACACGATCCAGCTCGCCGTCGCGCTCGGCATCGCGGCGCCCAACGTCGCGCTGCTGGCGGCAATGGACGGCCCGGCGCCCGCGTTCCGGTCGACGACGGATGCCGTCGCGTTGAAGGCGATGGCGATGCAGCGCATGTTCGGCAGCGCCATCGTCGACGGTCCGCTGGCACCCGATACCGCGCTGTCGGCGGAATGCGCGCGCGCCAAGGGCGTCAAATCCGAAATCGCCAGCCGCGCCGACGTGCTCATCGGGCCGTCGATGGAAAGCGCACTGATGGTGATGCGCACGATGCAGGCGTTCGGCAGCGGACTCGCCGCAGGCATCGTGCTCGGCGCGCGCATTCCCATCGTCGCGCCCGCCCGCCACGACCCGATGGAAGTGCGGATGGCGTCGTGCGTGCTGGCGACGTTGCTGGCGACGGTGGGCAGTGCGGCACTCGCGACGGTGGTTCCGGTCGCGGGCGACACCGGGACGCGCGTCGCCGCGTAGCGGTTCCGCTACAACGACGCGCGCCGCCATCCGCGCCGCGCCTGCCCTGCGCGGAGCTGCCCGTCCTTCGCCGGACTGCTTCGTTTCCGCGCTGCTCCCTTCGCACGAAGGCAAAGCCCGCACAGCGCGGGACGCCGATGCGGAAACCGCCTGCTGGCTGCGGCGTCCCGCAACCCACCAAGACACGGCCGCGCCAGCGACCCGCGACCGCACTTTACGGGCATGATTCGCCCTTTCAGTCTTCGCCGCGCACGTCCCGCTCGTCCCTTGTCTCCGCACGCGCAGAAATTACTTCCGTTCCTGTCATGGCGCCACCGCGTCACCGCCGACTCGTTGCGCGCCGATCTCGTGGCGGGCCTGATCGGCGCCCTCGTGGTGCTACCGCAGGGTGTGGCCTACGCCACGCTGGCGGGACTGCCGCCGGCATTCGGCCTGTACTGCGCGATGTTCCCGGTCATCGTCGCAGCGCTGTGGGGCTCGTCCTGGCACCAGATCAGCGGCCCCACCAACGCGCTGTCGCTGGTCGTCTTCGCCACCATCGCGCCGCTCGCCCTCCCCCAAAGCGACGACTACATCGCGTTGGTGCTGACACTCACGCTGCTCGTCGGCCTCATGCAGTTCGCGATGGGCATCGCGCGGCTGGGCGGGCTCGTCAACTTCATATCGCATACCGTCATCGTCGGCTTCACCGCGGGTGCCGGACTGCTGATCATCGCGTCGCAGCTCAGGAATTTCTTCGGCGTGAAGGTGCCGGCAGGCGGCAACTTCTTCGAGAACCTGCATGCGTTCTTCCATGGCCTCCCAGACCTCGATCCCGCGATCACCGCGACCGCGACGGTGACGCTCATGGTGGCGGTCGTGGCCAAGCAGGTGTTGCGCCGCGTGCCGTACATGATCGTCGCGATGGTTGCCGGCAGCGCATTCGCCTATGTGCTCACGCAGTCGGGATTCGGCAATGCCCCGACCGTCGGCGCGTTGCCATCGGGACTGCCGCTCTTGTCCCTGCCGTCGTTCGACCCGGAAGTCTGGAGCAAGCTCGTGCCCGCGGCGCTCGCGCTGACCGTGCTGGGGCTGACCGAAGCCGTATCGATCGCGCGCGCCATCGCGGTCAAGTCCGGACAACGCATCGACGGCAGCCAGGAGTTCATCGGGCAGGGACTGTCCAACATCGTCGGCGCGTTCACGTCGGCCTATCCGTCGTCCGGGTCCTTCAATCGCAGCGGCGTCAATTTCGAGGCCGGCGCCCGCACGCCGCTGTCGGCGGTGTTCTCGGCGTTCTTCCTGCTGGCGGTCCTGTGGGCCGTAGGATCGCTCGCCGTCTACCTGCCGCTCGCCGTGATGGCCGCGCTGCTGTTCGTCGTCGCCTGGGGTCTGATCGACGTCCGCGAGATGCGGCGCGTCGCGCGGACGAACCGCGGTGATTTCGTCGTGCTCGCCGTCACGTTCCTGTCGACGCTGACGATCGCCCTCGAGGTCGCGATCTTCGTCGGCGTCCTGACATCGCTGCTCGTCTACCTGAGCCGGACGACGCACCCGCGGCTGACGCGCGTGGCGCCGGACACGCGTGCACCGCAGCGCCGGTTCGTCGCGCGCGACACGGGCGCCGAACTCTGCCCGCAACTCGACATGCTGCGCGTCGATGGCTCGCTGTTCTTCGGTGCCGTCGAGCACGTACGCGACGAACTCGAGGCCGCACGGCGCGAGCGGCCCGCCGCGAGCCAGGTGCTGATGGTCGGCAGCGGCGTCAACTTCATCGACGTCGCCGGTTGCGAATTCCTCGTGCAGGCCGCGCGTTTCCTGCGCGATTCCGGCGGCACGCTCTACCTGTGCAACTTCAAGCCGGACGTGCAGGCCGCGCTCGACCGCGGCGGCTTCCTGGCCGGCATCGGCCGCGATCGCGTCTGGGTGACCAAGGCCGACGCCATCCGCGCGATCTACCGGCGGCTCGACCGCAACCTGTGCGCCGGCTGCACGGTGCGCCTGTTCACCGAATGCCAGATCGCGCTGCCGGACGGGTCGCCGCGAGTCGCCGTGGCGGCGGAGAGACCTTGATACGCGACGGGCTCGATGCAATGTCGACGGCGAACAGCGGCTGATCGCCCGCGCATTTCCCACGCGCTTCCTGTCATTCATCCCGAAGCGTTCGATCACGGATACGAGAATCCCATCATGAGCGAAACTGTGGCAACAGGCACCGCGGCGACGCTCGCGGACATCCTCGGAAAACTCGGGCTCGATGCGTCGGCGTTGCGCGCGGCGGCCGGACTCGCGGTGCGCTCGCCCATCGACGGGTCACCGCTGGGCCGGATCGCGGTGACGTCGCCTTCGGCATTCGACGATGCGATCGCGCGCGCGAAGAGCGCGCAACTTGCATGGCGATCGGTGCCCGCGCCGCGCCGCGGCGAACTGGTCCGCCGCTTCGGCAACGAACTGCGCGCGCACAAGGAAGCACTCGGCGCGCTGGTGACGCTCGAGACCGGCAAGTTGCTGCAGGAGGGCTTAGGCGAAGTGCAGGAGATGATCGACATCTGCGACTTCGCCGTCGGCCTCTCCCGCCAGCTGCATGGCCTCACGATCGCGTCCGAGCGGCCCGATCACCGGATGCTCGAAACGTGGCATCCGTACGGCGTCTGTGGCGTCATCTCCGCGTTCAACTTTCCGGTGGCCGTGTGGGCCTGGAACGCGGCGCTGGCGCTTGTCTGCGGCAATGCCGTCGCCTGGAAGCCTTCGGAGAGGACGCCGTTGTGCGCATGGGCGACGCACGCGCTGCTGGCCCGCACGCTGCGCGACTTCGACCCGGCGCTGGCCGGCATCGCGCAGCTGGCGATCGGCGACCGGGCGCTCGGCAGGATGCTGGTCGAGCATCCGGACGTGCGGCTGATCAGCGCGACCGGATCGACCGCGATGGGACGCGACGTCGGCGAAACCTGCGCGCGGACCTTCAAGCGGACGATTCTCGAATTGGGCGGCAACAATGCCGCCATCGTATGTCCGTCGGCCGACGCCGATCTCGCGGCACGGGCCATCGGGTTCGCCGCGGTGGGCACGGCGGGCCAGCGCTGCACGACGCTGCGCCGCCTGTTCGTGCACGCCGGGATACACCGCGCGTTCGTCGACCGGCTGCAGGCCCTGTACGGCACCATGCGCATCGGCGATCCGCGACTGCCGGATACGCTGGTCGGGCCGCTGATCGACCATCACGCGCTGGATGCGATGCGCGCTGCGCTGGCGCAGGCGGCCGCTGAAGGCGGGAGGGTCACGGGTGGCGAGCGGGTGCACGCGGACCGGTATCCGGACGCTTTCTACGTCCGCCCGGCGCTGGTCGAGATGGCGGGCCAGAGCGACGCGATGCTGCGCGAGACCTTCGCGCCAATCCTCTACGTGCGCCCGTTCGCCGATCTCGACGAGGCGATCGCGCTCAACAACGCGGCGGCGCATGGACTGTCATCGGCGATCTTCACGCGCGATCTCACCGAAGCCGAGGTGTTCCTGTCGGCGCGCGGCAGCGACTGCGGGATCGCCAACGTGAACATCGGCACCAGCGGCGCCGAGATCGGCGGGGCGTTCGGCGGGGAAAAGGACAGCGGCGGCGGCCGCGAATCGGGCTCCGACGCCTGGCGCGCCTACATGCGACGCGCGACCAGCACGATCAACTACGGCAGCACGCTGCCGCTGGCGCAGGGGATCCGCTTCATGGGGTCAGAGCCATAAGCCTTAGGGGTCAGAGCCGTAAGGCTTAGGGGTCAGAGCCATAATGCGGCCCCGTGTTGCCGTGGCCCCGAGTGCCGCAAATGCATTATGGCTCTGA
>JBDTNR010000350.1:0-4387 GCA_039933655.1 Betaproteobacteria bacterium
CGCGCGCCAGGAACGGCGCCTCGAAAATGGACAAGGGGCGCTGCAGCGTCGCGAGCGCGCCGGGACCTTCGATGATGAAGTCGAGGTTGGCGTCGATCACCTGCGTCATCATTTCGCGCGCGCTGCCGAGCTGGCTCGATGGGAAGAGTTCGATGGTCACGCGGCCGCCGGTCTTCGCTTGGGCAACCTCAGCCGCCTTGACCAGGCCCTTGTGGATCGGCGAATCGGCCGAATGCTGGTGGCCGAAGCGGACTTTCTTCGCCTGCGCGCGGGCGACGGCGGGCAGGGCGGCCGCGGTGCCGGCGGCGGCGAGCAGGGCAAGGGTCTGGCGACGGGACCGGTTCATCGAATTGCCTCCTCTGGTGGATGCGCCTTGGCGGCGCTCTTGAGTGCGCAGCAGCGTCAGCGCGTCGCGTCGCGACTACAATAACGTGCGGCTGTTCGCGTACATCATCGACAGTGTAGCACTGACATGTCAGCGTGCAACAAGTGACCGGCAAGGCGCCGGAGAGCGTTTCCGCCGGTCGGCCGGCGGGACTGGCGGAAAGCGCGTGGCATTGACGCTTTCGCTCCGCGCGGCATTGGCACACTCGCCGCTGGCGCTGGGCGGCGCCCCGCTGGGCAATCTGTTCCGCGCGCTGCCGGACACCCAGGCCATCGCGCTCGTCCAGCGCGCGTGGGATGCCGGCGTCCGCTACTTCGACACGGCGCCGCACTACGGCAACGGTCGGTCCGAAACCCGCTTCGGCATGGCACTGAGCAACGTTCCACGCGATTCGTTCGTGCTGTCGACCAAGGTGGGCCGCCTGCTGCGGCCGGATGCGCAGGCGCCGCTCGATCAGCACGGCTACGTCGACGTGCCCAAGTTCGTGCAGGCCTATGATTACTCCCGTGACGGCGTGCTGCGCTCGCTGGCCGACAGCCAGCGGCGGATGCAGCTCGATCGCATCGACATCGCCTACGTGCACGACCTGGACCAGGCGACGCACGGCACGGAGTTCGAACGGCATTTCCGTGCGCTGCTCGACAGCGGGCTGCCGGCGCTCGCCGAACTGAAGGAGGCGGGTATCATCGGCGGCTACGGGATCGGCGTGAACGGAGTGGCGATTTCGCTGCAGACGCTGCGGCACGCCGACATCGACGTGATCCTGCTCGCCGGCCGCTATACGCTCGCCGACCAGTCGGCGCTGCCGGAACTGCTGCCCGAATGCCAGCGCCGCGACATTGCCGTGGTGCTGGGCGGCCCGTTCAATTCGGGGATCCTCGCCACCGGCGTGGCAGGTGCTACCGGGCAGCCTCCATACTTCGACTACGCGCCCGCCACCGCGAACGTCGTGGCCCGTGTCGCGGCCATCGAAACCGTCTGCCGCCGCCACGCCGTCCCGCTGGCCGCGGCGGCGCTGCAGTTTCCGCTCGGGCATCCGGCCATCGCCGTCGTGCTGGCCGGGGCGTGCTCGTGCGCCGAGTTCGACACCGACGTCGCGCTGATCCGGCACGCGATTCCCCTCGCATTCTGGGCGGAGTTGCGCGAGCGCGGCCTCATCGCGGCGGACGCGCCGTTTGCCACGTCCCGATGACCGGATTCGTCGACGCCCATCACCATGTGTGGTCGCTCGCGCGCGGCGACTACGGCTGGCTGACGCCGAAGCTGGCGGCGATCCACCGCGATTTTTCGCTGGCCGACTTAAAGCCGCTGCGCGAGCAGGCGAACGTCACGACGACGGTGCTCGTGCAGGCGGCCCCCACTGTCGCCGAGACGCGGTACCTGCTCGATGTCGCACGGCACAGCGACGGTGTCGTCAAAGCTGTCGTGGGCTGGGTCGACCTGGGCGCCGCCGATGCCATTCCCACGTTGACGCGCCTGGCGCGCAATCCGCTGCTGAAGAGTGTGCGGCCGATGCTGCAGGACCTGCCGGACCCGGCGTGGATCCTGCGGGCCGAGGTCGCCCGCACGCTGGCGGCCTTGCCGCGACTGGGGCTGCGCTTCGACGCGCTCCTGCGTCCCGCGCAGTTGCCGGCATTGCTGGCGATGCTGGATCGCCATCCGGACCTGGCGGTGGTCGTGGACCACGGCGCCAAGCCAGCGATCGCCGAGGGCAGGTGGGAGCCGTGGCAGGGGCTGATGCGCGCGGTGGCCGACCATCCGCGCGCGCGCTGCAAGATCTCCGGACTGGTCACCGAGGCCGGCTACGGCTGGACGATCGATAGCCTGCGGCCCTACGTCGATTTCCTCGCCGAGACGTTCGGCCCCACCCGGCTCATGTGGGGCAGCGACTGGCCTGTCGTCAATCTGGCCGGCACTTACCAAAGCTGGTACGCCGCCACCGTCGCGCTGACGGCGGGGTGGTCCGCCGAGGATCGCGCCGCGCTGATGGGTGGCACGGCGCGCCGTTTCTACGGCTTGTAGGACCTCTCCGACACCCGCCGGCGTGTCCGTCCGACGTCGCCTGCGAGGGACGTCAGCCGACTACGCACACCGGACGCCGTTGTCCCACATGGATTGTCGCGGGCTCCCACTGCGCATTGAGCGCCCGCCGACTGCGGCGGACCCGCGCGCCCACGATGATCGTTCCATCACCACTCAACGTCGCGGCGGGGCCTGCAGAACGTACGCAGCGCCGGCCGCGACCCGCGCACGGTCATGGTCGCGATTCGCAACGGTTGGCAGGCAACGTTCACCCGCGCCACGGCGATGGTCTCGCTGGCGGTGATCGCCACGTTCATGCTCCCCGCGCATGGCGCAGGGATTCCTCCGGCACCCAGGGATCACCTGCTGCTGCAGGCAAGCATTCCGCTGTCGGCGGGTGGGGCCACCATCGCGTCCAAGTACCAGTACCTCTTCGCGCAGAACGCGCGCTGGAAGGGGCCGTTGCGCTGGAAGTACAACCATGCGAACGCGCCGGACCCGCTGGCTGCCGACAAGGCTGCCGTCATCGCCCAGTTGCAGAAGTCCTTCGACAAGTGGTCCTCGCAGTGCGGCGTCTCCTACCTGTACGAAGGCGAAACCGCCATCCCGCCGAACAACCTCAATGCCGACCCCGTCAACGGCGCACAGCCGGATGGGGCGAGCGTCGTCGGCTGGGGCGCGCTCGACCCGACGCTCGGCGGCTGGACGTACGCCTGGTACGCGCAGAGCGGCAACGAGCGCGTGATCTTCGACGCCGACGTGACGCTCAGCACGACGAGCGTGACCTCGATGTCCGAGCTCGATCGCTTGATGACGCACGAGTGGGGCCATGCGCTCGGTCTCGACCACTCCAACACCGAGTCCGCGATCATGGCCGGACCACCGTCCACGCACTACAACGCGCTGGTCTCGCTGCAGGACGATGACATGCGCGGCTGCCGCTGCGTCTACGGTCTGCCGCCGGGTGTGAGCGCCGCATACGCATGTGCGCTGCCCATGCAGGTCGACTTCGGCAGCGCCGCCGTCGGTGCGGCCTCGCCGCCGCAGGTGGTGACACTGACCAACAGCGGCAACGCGCCGCTGTCCATTCAGTCGTCGACCGTATCCACTGCGCAGTTCCGGCACGTGGCGGGCTGCACGGCCGGCACGGTGGTGATGCCCGGCGCAAGCTGTTCGTTGCACGTGGAGGCGCGGCCCGGCGTCACCGGTGCCGTGTCGGCGAAGCTCGCGCTGTTCACCAACGACGGTTTTTATGAACTGCCGCTCGCCGCGAATGGCGTGACGGAGTCCAATGCCGCCGGTTCCGCCGGTTCGACCGTCGAGGTCATCGAGTACTACAACGCCACGCTCGACCACTTTTTCATCACCTGGATTCCGGCGGAGATCGCCAACCTCGATGCCGGCGCCACGCCCACCAAGTGGACGCGGACCGGACTCACGTTCCGCGCCCACGCGACGCCGCAGCCGGGGACCAGCCAGGTGTGCCGCTTCTACATTCCGCCGTCGGACGGCAATTCGCACTTCTTCGGGCGCAGCGCCGGCGAATGCACCGCGTCGCTGGCCAACAATCCGGAGTTCATCCTCGAGGATCCGGACTACATGCGCCTCGCGGTGCCCGCAGCCGGCGTCTGCCCGGTCGGAACGCGCCCGATCTACCGCCTGTTCAACAATCGCGCGGACACCAATCACCGCTATACGACGGAGCGCACGGTGCGCGACGTGATGGTCGCCAAGGGCTGGGTCGCCGAAGGCGACGGGCCGGACCTGGTCGCGATGTGCGCGCCGGTGTGAGCGAATTGAGGGTCAGACTCGATTTTTCAGCGAAATGCGGTGCAGACTCGAATTTGCGTGCGGCGCGTCGACATTTCGAGCGATGTCCGGACATTTGAGTAGACCCTCAATGCGGACCCTCAATTCGCTCATCCCCCGTCAATACACATGCCGCTGCAGCTTGGCGCGGTGCAGGATCGTCGTCGATAT
>JBDTNR010000351.1:0-4377 GCA_039933655.1 Betaproteobacteria bacterium
ACAGCCTTCACGAAAAAGCCCATGAAGCCGAGCTTCACGCCGTGTTCCTTCTCGAAGCGCTCCTTGTACCGGTTGCGCAGGTCGATGACCGGCTGCATGTTGACTTCGTTGAACGTCGTGAGGATCGCCGCCGTCGCCTGCGACTGCACGAGGCGCTCGGCCACCCGTTGCCGCAGCCGCGACATCGGCACCCGTTGCTCGGGACGCGATCCCGGCGTCGTGGGCAGCTGCACGGGCGGCACCGGCGGCGCTTTCGCTGCCGGCACCGGTGCTGTGGCCGGCGCCGACCTGGCGTCGACCGCCGCGAGCGCATCGCCCTTGGTCACGCGGCCGCCGCGTCCCGTCCCCTCGACGGCGGCGGCGTCGACGCCTTGCTCGGCCAGGATCTTGCGCGCCGCCGGCAGCGCGGTCGCGATATTCTGCGCAGGCGCCGCCGCGGCAGACGCTGCCGCCTTTGGCGCCGCGGCGGCGGCCGGCTTCGATTCCGCCGCCTTGGGCGCCGCGGCGACCACCGCCGCACCCTTCGCCTCGGTATCGATGATCGCGATCACCTCGTTCGACGTCACCGTCGACCCGTCCGGCCGCTTAAGCTCGACGAGGACGCCGTCACCGGGCGCCGGCAGTTCGAGCACGACCTTGTCGGTCTCGACGTCGATCAGGTTCTCGTCGCGTGCCACCGCGTCGCCGGGCTTCTTGTGCCAGCTGACGAGCGTGGCCTCGGAGACCGATTCCGGCAATTGCGGGACTTTCACTTCGATACGCATGTTCTACACCTTGGAATCAATGGGCAACGACCATTTCGCCGGACTTGAGCTTGGCCGCGAACGCGTCTTCCACCAATTGTTTTTGCTCGGCGTTGTGCTTGGTGGCATACCCCACCGCCGGCGATGCGGAAATCGGGCGTCCGGCATACGCGAGCACCATCGTCGCCGGCGTGTCCGCGCGAAAATACGCGCGCAGCCGGTACCAGGCGCCCTGGTTCTGCGGCTCCTCCTGCACCCAGACGACTTCCTTCGCATGCGGGAACTTCGCGATCTCGCGCGCGAAATCCTCGTGGGGGAACGGATACTGCTGCTCGAGCCTGACGATGGCGATGTTGTCGATCTTGTGTTCGCGCCGGTACGCGAGCAGCTCGTAGTAGACCTTGCCCGAGCATGCCAGCACACGCGTGATGTTTTTCGCGTTGAGCTTGTCCGTTTCGCCGATGACGGTCTGGAAGCTGCCGGTCGCCAGTTCCGCGAGCGACGACACCGCCTCCTTGTGCCGCAGCAGGCTCTTTGGCGTCATGACGATCAGCGGCTTCCGGTACTTGCGCAGCATCTGCCGCCGCAACATGTGGAACACCTGCGCCGGCGTCGTGGGCACGACCACCTGCATGTTGTGCTGCGCGCACAGCTGGAGGAAGCGCTCGGGGCGCGCCGACGAATGCTCGGGCCCCTGCCCTTCGTAGCCGTGCGGGAGCAGCAGCACGAGCCCGCAGATGCGGCCCCACTTGACCTCGCCCGCGCTGATGAACTGGTCGATCACGACCTGCGCGCCATTCGCGAAGTCGCCGAACTGCGCTTCCCACACGACGAGGCGCGTCGGGTCCGACGTCGCATAGCCGTATTCGAACGCGAGCACCGCGTTCTCGGTCAGCACCGAGTCGATCACCTCGACCGACGGCTGGTCGGGCTTCACGTGCTCGAGCGGCACGTAGCTGCCGCTGTCCCATTTCTCGCGATTCTGGTCGTGAAGCACCGCATGGCGGTGCGAGAACGTGCCGCGGCCGACGTCCTCACCGGACAGCCGCACGCCGAAGCCGTCTTCGAGGATCGTCGCGTACGCGAGCGTCTCGCCCATCCCCCAGTCGAGCGGCAGCTTGCCCTCGCCCATCGCCTTGCGGTCGGCGACCACGCGCTCGACGCGCGAATGGAGCTTGAAGTGGTCCGGGACCGTCGCGAGCTTCGCCGCGATCTCCTCGAGCCGTTTCTTCGGGAAGCGCGTGTCGCACGAATCGGTCCAGTGGCGGTTCTTGTACGGCGTCCAGTCGACGGTGAACGGCGGCTTGTAGTTCGACAGCACCGTCTTGTTCGTGTGCTGGCCGCGGTCCATCGCGGCGCGGTACGTCTTGACCAGTGCATCGGCTTCCTCGGACGTCGCCACACCGTCCGCGATCAGCCGATCCGCGTACAGCTTGCGCGTGCCCGGATGCTGGGCGATCCGCCGGTACATGAGCGGCTGCGTCAGCGCCGGCTCGTCGGCCTCGTTGTGGCCCAGCCTGCGGAAGCAGACGAGGTCGATGAACACGTCGCGATGGAATCGTTGCCGGTACTCGAGCGCGATCTCGACGGCGAGCAGCGCGACCTCCGGGTCGTCGCCGTTGACATGCAGGATCGGCGCGTCGACCATCTTCGCGATGTCCGTGCAGAACGTGGTACCGCGCGCGTCGCGCGGATCGGACGTCGTGAAGCCGATCTGGTTGTTGATGACGATGTGGATGGTGCCGCCCGTGTAGTAGCCGCGGGTCTGCGCCATGTTGAGGCACTCCTGGTTGACCCCCTGCCCCGCGATCGCGGCGTCGCCATGGATGAGGATCGGCAGCACCTGGTCGCCCCGCGCGTCGCCGCGCCGATTCTGGCGCGCGCGTACCGAACCCTCGACGACCGGATTGACGATTTCGAGGTGCGACGGATTGAATGCGAGTGTCAGGTGCACGGGCCCGCCCGGCGTCGAGACGTCCGACGAGAAGCCCTGGTGATACTTCACGTCGCCCGCCGGCAGCGCCTGCGCCGCCTTGCCCTCGAACTCCGAGAACAGGTCGGCCGGCATCTTGCCCAGGATGTTGACCAGCACGTTGAGGCGCCCGCGATGCGCCATGCCGAGCACGAACTCCTGCACACCGGCGGCGCCGCCCTTCTCGATCAGCCGATCGAGCATCGGAATCAGCGTGTCGCCACCCTCGCCCGAGAAACGCTTTTGCCCGACGTACCTGGTGTGCAGGTAGCGCTCGAGCGTCTCGGCGGCAGTGAGCCGCTCGAGGATGTGCTTGCGCTGGTCGATCGTGTAGCTGGCCCGCGCGCGGATCGGCTCCAGCCGCTCCTGGAAGAAGCGCTTGGTCGCCGTATCGGTGATGTACATGTACTCGGCGCCGAGCGTGCGCGTGTACGTGTCCTTGAGTGCGGTGACGATGTCCTTGAGACGCATCCGCGCCGGGCCGGCCTTGAACGATCCGACGTCGAACTCGGTGTCCATGTCGGCCTCGGTGAATCCGTACGTCGCGAGGTCCAGGTCCGCCACGTAGTCGGCCTCGTGCTGGCGCAGCGGATCGAGGTCGGCGTTGAACATGCCGAGGGTCCGGTACTTGCTGATGAGGCGCAGCACCAGCACCTGCTTGTGCATCGTCGTGGCGTCGACCATCGCGCCCGCGACGCGGCGGTTTTTCGCGAGCTCGACGAAGGACGCGACGACGGGTGCATGCGCGACGTCGTCGGCGCCGCCGCGCAGCTCGTCGAAGTAGGCGCGCCACTGCGGGCTCACGCTGGCCGCGTCGGAGAGGTACTGCTCGTACAACTCCTCGATGAACGGCGCGTTGGCGCCGAACAGCGTGCTGGTCGACTCCAGTTCCTTCATGATGCCCATGCAATCACCCGTTTTCGCTTTCGTTTGTTGCGCAAGTGGGGGCGGCTGCACCCGACGCAATACCGCGGCCTTCAAGCGCCGCCGGTCCGCGCGACCACGTACTGCCTATCCGCGCTTGGCGAGCGGCACCACCACACGTCGCGTTGCACCGGTGTAGAGCTGTCGCGGCCGGCCGATCTTGTACTCCGGATCGGCGACCATCTCGTTGAGCTGTGCGATCCAGCCGACGGTACGCGCCAGGGCGAAGATGGCGGTGAAGAGCTGGACCGGAATCCCGATGGCCTTCTGCACGATGCCCGAGTAGTAGTCGACGTTCGGGTACAGCTTGCGGGACACGAAGTAGTCGTCCTCGAGCGCGATCTTCTCGAGCGCCATCGCGAGCTTGAACAGCGGATCGTCGTGCAGGCCGAGCTCCGTCAGCACCTCGTGGCACGTCTCGCGCATCAGCTTGGCGCGCGGGTCGTAGTTCTTGTAGACGCGGTGGCCGAAGCCCATCAGCTTGACGTTGCTGTTCTTGTCCTTGGCCTTGGCGATGAACTCGCCGATCTTGGCCACGCCGCCCTGCCGCTGGATGTCGTACAGCATGTTGAGCGCGGCTTCGTTGGCGCCGCCGTGCGCGGGACCCCACAGGCAGGCCACGCCCGCGGCGATCGCCGCAAACGGGTTGGTGCCCGACGATGCGCACATGCGCACCGTCGATGTCGACGCGTTCTGCTCGTGGTCGGCGTGCAGGATGAAGATGCGGTCGATCGCGCG
>JBDTNR010000352.1:0-4369 GCA_039933655.1 Betaproteobacteria bacterium
GGTAATAGCGGACGTCGAACTTCATCCGCGCGTCCTCGAACGCCTCGAAGCCGCACTCGTACGGCGAGAGCTTCTCCGGATCCGGGCGGTGGGGCCCGAGCAGCGCGCCGAGGGACAGCAGCAGCATCCCCAGCCCCAAGCCGACGATGATGAAGAGGAGGATCGGGAAATACTGTTCCAGCATCGTTGGCGGCCTATGGTGCTACGCGTACAAGGTTAACCGTTACCGCACCGCTGCATTCACGCGTTGAAGCAGGGCGGCGGCGCGGCGTCTGTTGCGGGCGCGCGGACCGCCTCTCGGACCTCGCGCCGGACTTCTGGTGCCGACGGGGAGACTCGAACTCCCACGGCTTTCGCCACTGCCCCCTCAAGACAGCGTGTCTACCAATTTCACCACGTCGGCAAAAATTCGTTACTTCGGCACTTCGCCTGCCTTGGACGATCCACCGGCGGGCCCTGCCTCGCCGGCGGGTGCCGGTGCCGGTGACGGCGCCCCGGACGCCGCCGGTGCGGGCGCGGGTGCCTTGGCGGGCACGTCGCCGCTCTTCGAAACCGGCATATCGCCCATCACGCCTTGTTGCAGCACGTCCTTCGGCGCCCCGCGGGTCGAGCCCAGATACGTGAGCCCGAGACTCGTCAGGAAGAAAACCGCGGCCAGGACCGCCGTTGTCCGCGACAGAAAGTTCGCGGAGCCTGCCGCGCCGAACAGGCTGCCCGACGAGCCGCTGCCGAAGGCTGCGCCCATGTCGGCGCCCTTGCCGTGCTGCAGCAGCACCAGACCGCATACGGTGACCGCCACCGCGAGGTGGACCACCAACAAGAAAGATTCGAGAAACGCCATTATCCTGCCCTCGGCATTGCGAACGTCCCACGTGTATCAGGCATCCGCAATCGCCAGAAATTCCCCTGCATTGAGCGACGCCCCGCCGACGAGTCCTCCGTCGACATCGGGCATCGCGAACAGCGCGCCGGCGTTACCCGCCTTCACGCTACCGCCGTACAGCAACCGCACGTCTGGCGCACCGGCGTGCCGCAGACGCTGCCGCAGGAACGCATGGACTTCCTGCGCCTGTTCCGGAGAGGCCGTCCGGCCCGTCCCGATGGCCCACACCGGCTCGTACGCCATCACGACCCGCGCCAGATCTGCCTCGAGCAACGCTGCGACGGCATTCAGCTGGCGCTCCACCACCTCCTGCCACCGTCCGGCGTCGCGTTCGGCGAGCGTTTCGCCGAAGCAGACGATGGGCGTCAAACCCGCCACCAGCGCCGCCGCCGCCTTGGCGGCCACCACGGCGTCGGTCTCGCCATGAATCTGGCGTCGTTCCGAATGGCCGGCCAGCACGTAACGGCATTCGAACTCGGCGATCATTCCACCGGCCACGTCGCCGGTATAGGCGCCCCCGGCGTGCGGACTCAAATCCTGCGCTCCCCATGCCAAAGGCGACCCGCGCAGCGCATCGCGAGCCTGTCCGAGATAGGGAAACGGCACACATACGGCCAACGACCGGTCGGCGCGCGGTGAGAAGCCGGCCAGCAGCGTCGCGAGCAATGCAGCGTTGGCCGCCAACCCGCCGTTCATTTTCCAGTTGCCAACGACGAGCTTGCCGCGCATTTCGCCTGTTTCCCGCATGTGCAGCAGGGCCATTCCTGCGTTCCTCGCCCGATTCCGGCATGCAAACGCAAGTTTGCTGCTCGCGTGGACGCCGGTGGCGACCTACCAAAACCTGTTGATTTTACCGCGACGCACCACGGTGGGTCAATGTAAGGGCGTCGGACCCCGCAAAGCGCGGTGGATCAGGCGCCGGCGACTGCCCGCATGCGCCGGATGGCGGGAGGCAGGAACCACGCCGCCAGCGTCAGCACGCCCAGCGTGGCCGCCACCGGGCGCGCGAAGAATGCCAGGACGCTGCCGTCGGCCTTGATCATCGACGTCACGAAATTTTCCTCGAGCATGCCGCCCAGGACGACGCCGAGGATCGCCGGGGCGATCGGGAAGCCGTTTTCCTCCAGCACATAGGCGACCACGCCGGCGACCAGCATGACGCCGATGTCGAACGGCGTGTTGTTGATCGCGAACGCGCCGACGATGCAGAAAAGCAGGATGACCGGCATCAGGATGTTGCGCGGCACCTTGAGGATCTGCTTGGCCACCTTGATGCACAGGAAGCCGAGCGGAATCATGATGAGGTTGGCAACGATGAACAGCAGGTACACGGCGTAAATGTTCTGCGGGTTCTGCGTGAAGAGCGTCGGGCCGGGATTCATGTTCTTCATGTACAGCACGCCGATGACGATCGCGGTGATCGAATCGCCGGGAATGCCGAACACCAGCGCCGGAATCCAGGACCCCGCCAGCGCGCTGTTATTGGCGGCGCCCGATTCCACGATGCCCTCGACGTGCCCGGTGCCGAATTTCTCAGGCTCCTTCGAGAGCTTCTTGCTGATCGCATACGACATCCAGGCGGCGATGTCGGCGCCCGCGCCCGGCAGCGCGCCCACCAGCGTGCCGAGCACGCTGCCGCGCAGGATCTGCAGCGGGTACTTGACCGTCAGCGCCCACATCCCCTTGAACACGTTGTGGATCGGCTGATCGACGATCTTCAGCTGCGGACCGGTGTCCACCGCGTAGCGGATGATCTCCGAGATCGCGAACATGCCGATCATCAGCGGGATCATGCCGATGCCGCCCAAGAGCTCGATGTTGCCGAACGTGAAGCGCGGAAAGCCGGCGGGATTGCCCAGGCCGACGCACGCGATGGCGAGCCCCAGCAGCAGCGACACCACGCCTTTCAGCGGACGCTCGGACGTGATGACGATAGCGCACGTCAGTCCGAGCAGCACGAGCCAGAAATACTCGAACGAACTGAACTTGAGCGCGATTTCGGCCAGCGCCGGCGCGGACAGGATGAGGACCGCCGTGCCGAACAGTCCGCCGATCGCGGAGAAGACGAGCCCGGCGCCCAGCGCCGTCTCGGCCTGGCCCTTGCGCGTCATGGCGTACGCTTCGTCGGTGTACGCCGCCGACGCCGGCGTGCCCGGCATCCGCAACAGGCACCCCGGGATATCGCCGGAAAAGATCGCCATCGCGGTCGCCGTCACGATCGTCGCGACGGCGGGAATGGGTTCCATGAAAAACGTCACCGGCACCAGCAGCGCGGTGGCCATCGTCGCCGTCAGTCCGGGCACCGCGCCGACGAAGAGCCCATAAAGCGCGGCGAACAGCATCGGCCATAGCGTCTTGGCGCTGAACACCATGCCGAAGGCGGTCGCCAGGGCGTCCATCAGAAGGCGTAGCGGGTGAGCATGCCCCACGGCAGCGGGACGCGGAGCAGCTTGTAGAACGCATACCAGATCAGCAGCGTGGCGATGACGGCGAACACGATCGCCGGCAACGGCCGCACGCCCAGCACGCTGAACCAGATGAGCAGCAGGACCGGCGCGACGATCAGGAAGCCCACGACGTTGGCGAGCAGCACGTAGGCCGCGACGCCGCCAACGACGGCGGCGAACGCGATCAGATGACGGCCCGAGCGCATCCAGTCCGCGGTTTCGTACCACGGCTGCTCGGCGCGATTGCGGACACCGCTGAAAATGAGCAGCGCTCCGCACACGGCGAGCGCCGCCGATACGACGCCCGGAAAGAGCCCCGGTCCCACCTGCTGGCCCGGAATCCGCGGGAACGACTGTACGTGGACGAGCACCACCAGTCCGAGCAGCAGGAACACGGCGCCGAAGATTGCGTCGTTGATTTTCACGGAAGCGGCTTTACGGGTGCGTCGATGAGCCCGCTGGCAGCCATCGGAAATCCGGCGCTGCAGACCGGGAGGCGCCTTCCACGTGCGCCCACGAAACTAAGGCTGGCGCCGCGCTGGTCGTTCCGGGGAACGCGGGAACCGGGGACCGCAGGTTGCACGCCACGGTATCCCTACCTGCGCGACGATGACGCGGACATTGGCGGTCGTCGTTCCGGCGCAGGCGGAACCCGGCGCCGGCAGGCGCACGCCGCTGGATCCCCGCCTGCGCGGGGATGACCTCGGCAGCTTGCGCCGCCTCGCGCCTGCGGCATCCTGATGACGTTACCCGCACGCCGCTGGATCCCCGCCTGCGCGGGGATGACCTCGGCAGCTTGCGCCGCCTCGGTCACTTGGCGAGGCCGACTGCCTTCATCGTCTTGCCCATCGACGTGTCGGCCTTGGCCATGAATGCCGCGAACTCCGCGCCCGGCGCCCACGCCGTGCCGTAGCCCTTGCTGGCCGCGAAGTCCTTCCATTCCTTGCTCTCGGCGATCTTCTTGATCGTCGCGATCAGCTTGGCGGTGACGTCCGCCGGCAGTCCCTTGGGCGCCGCGATGCCGCGCCAGGCGGCGACC
>JBDTNR010000353.1:0-4348 GCA_039933655.1 Betaproteobacteria bacterium
GCGTCCGCATCCTGGACTTCACGCACGTGCAGTCGGGACCGACGTGCACGCAGCTTCTCGCCTGGTTCGGCGCCGACGTGATCAAGGTCGAGCGCGCGGGCGAGGGCGACATCACGCGTGGCCAGCTGCGCGACATTCCCGACGTGGACAGCCTCTATTTCACGATGCTGAACCACAACAAGCGCTCGGTGACGATCGACGCCAAGAAGCCGAAGGGCAAGCAAATTCTAGAGGCGCTGGTGAAGAAGTGCGACGTGTTGGTCGAAAATTTCGCGCCCGGCGCGCTCGACCGCATGGGACTCACCTGGGAGCATATCCAGCAGCTCAATCCGCGGATGATCGTCGCATCGGTGAAGGGTTTCGGCCCCGGTCCGTACGAGGACTGCAAGGTCTACGAGAACGTCGCGCAATGCGCGGGAGGCGCCGCCTCCACCACGGGCTTCGACGACGGCCCGCCGCTCGTCACCGGCGCGCAGATCGGCGACTCGGGCACCGGCCTGCATCTGGCCCTCGGTATCGTGGCGGCGCTTTACCAGCGCAACACGTCGGGGCGCGGGCAGAAGGTGCTGGCGGCAATGCAGGACGGCGTGCTGAACCTCTGCCGCGTCAAGCTGCGCGACCAGCAGCGCCTCGACCGTACCGGCGTCATGCATGAATACCCGCAATACCCGAACGGCAAGTTCCTCGAGGCCGTCCCCCGCGCCGGCAATGCGTCCGGCGGCGGCCAGCCCGGCTGGATCCTGAAGTGCAAGGGGTGGGAGACCGATCCCAACGCGTACATCTACTTCATCACGCAGGCGCCGGTCTGGCAGAAGATCTGCGAGGTCATCGGCCGCCCGGAATGGCTGACGGACCCGCGCTACGCCACACCCAAGGCGCGGCTGCCGCACCTGATGGAGATCTTCGGCAAGATCGAGGAATGGACGATGACCAAGACCAAGTTCGAGGCCATGGACATCTTGAACGAGCACGACATTCCGTGCGGGCCGATCCTGTCGATGAAGGAGATCGCCGAGGAGCCGTCGCTGCGCGCGACCGGCACCGTCGTCGAGGTCGACCATCCGACGCGCGGCAAGTACCTGACGGTCGGCAATCCGATCAAGATGTCGGACAGCATCACGGAAGTGAAGCGTTCGCCGTTGCTCGGCGAACACACTGACGAAGTGCTGGCCGAACTCGGCTACGGCAAGGATGACATCTCGGCGCTGCGCGCCGAAGGTGTGATCTAGTCATACCAACAAGGGACCACCCATGGCGCACAACAAGACCGAAGTCCGCAGGATCCTCGACGCGGTGAAAGCCGCGGGCCGCACGTCGCTCACCGCGCCGGAGGGCAAGCAGGTGTGCGACGCCTACGGCATCCCGGTCCCCAAGGAAGGCGTTGCGACGTCGGCGGCGGAAGCCGCCAAGCTCGCTGCGGAGATGGGGTTCCCTGTCGTACTGAAGATCGTGTCGCCGGAAATCCTGCACAAGACGGAAGCCGGGGGGGTGCTCGTCGGCGTCAAGAGCGCCGAAGAGGTCGAGCGTGGCTTTGCCACGATCATGTCCAGCGCGAAGAAGTATGACGCGAAGGCCAACCTGCTGGGCGTCCAGGTCCAGCAGATGCTGATGGGCGGGCAGGAAGTGATCATCGGCGCGGTCACCGACCCGTCGTTCGGCAAGCTGGTCGCGTTCGGGCTCGGCGGCGTGCTCGTCGAGGTGATGAAGGACATCACGTTCCGGCTGGCGCCGGCGACGCGCGAAGACGCGCTGTCGATGCTCGACGGCATCGCGGCGGCCGAAATGCTCAAGGGGGTCCGCGGGTCGGACCCGGTCAACCGGGATGCGCTGGCCGCGTTGATCGAGAATGTGTCGCAGCTCATCTCAGATTTCCCGGAAATCAGCGAAATGGACCTGAACCCGGTCTTCGCGACGAAGAGCGGCGCGATCGCCGCCGATGTGCGGATCGTCACCGACTGGAATCCGCCGCCCGCCCGTTTCCGGCCGAAGCACGACGACATCGTCCGCGACATGAACCGCATCATGAAGCCCGATGCCGTCGCCGTGATCGGCGCCTCCGGCGAGGTCGGAAAGATCGGCAACTCCGTGATGAAGAACCTCATCAACGGCGGCTACCAGGGGAAGATCTACCCGATCAATCCATCGGCCGACGAGATCATGGGGCTGAAAGCGTACAAGAGTGTCAAGGACGTGGAGGGCGACATCGACGTCGCGGTGTTCGCGATTCCCGCCAAGTTCGTCGCGCAGGCACTGGTCGAGGTCGGCGAGAAGAAGATACCCGGCGCCGTGCTGATTCCGTCCGGCTTTGCCGAGACCGGCAACGTCGCCGGCCAGGAAGAGATCCAGGCGATCGGCCGCAAGTACGGCGTGCGGCTGATGGGTCCCAACATCTACGGCTTCTATTACACGTGGAAGAACCTGTGCGCGACGTTCTGCACCGCCTACGACGTCAAGGGCCACGCCGCGCTGTCGTCGCAGTCCGGCGGCATCGGCATGGCGATCATCGGCTTCTCGCGCTCCGCCAAGATGGGCGTGTCGGCAATCGTGGGCCTGGGCAACAAGTCGGACATCGACGAGGACGACCTGCTGACGTTCTTCGAGCAGGACGACAACACGACGATCATCGCGCAGCACTGCGAGGACCTGAAGGATGGCCGCGCCTTCGCGGAGGTCGCGAAGCGCGTGTCGAAGAAAAAGCCGGTGGTGATGCTGAAGGCGGGACGCACGAGCATGGGTGCCAAGGCGGCGAGCTCGCACACGGGCGCGCTGGCCGGCAACGACAAGATCTATGACGACGTGCTGCGCCAGTCCGGCGTCATTCGTGCGAAGGCGCTGCGCGAGCTGCTCGAGTACGCGCGCGCGATTCCCGTGCTGCCCACGCCCAAGGGCGAGAACGCGCTGATCATCACGGGCGCGGGCGGCTCGGGCGTGCTGCTGTCCGACGCCTGCGTCGACAATGGCGTCAAGCTGATGGCGATGCCGCCGGACCTCGACGCCGCGTTCCGCAAATTCATTCCGCCGTTCGGCGCTGCCGGCAATCCGGTCGACATCACCGGCGGCGAGCCGCCGAAGACCTACCAGAACACGATCAGGCTCGGCCTCGAGGATCCGCGAATCCATTCGCTAATCCTGGGCTACTGGCATACGATCGTGACACCGCCGATGGTATTCGCCAAACTGGTGGCCGAAGTCGTGGCCGAGTTCAAGGCTAAGGGCATCGAAAAGCCGATCGTCGCGTCGCTCGCGGGCGACGTCGAGGTGGAGGAGGCCGCGGAATACCTGTTCGCCCACGGCATTCCCGCATACCCGTATTCGACGGAGATGCCGGTGATGGTGCTGGGTGCGAAGTACAAGTGGGCGCGAGGCGCAGGATTGATCAAGTAAGGAGCAGTCGCACCGCCGAACCGCGTGCGGAAAATGCACGCGCGCAGCGGGGAATCTGGATATCAATGCAACGAGTGTGCCGATCGAGTTCGCCGTTGCCAAATGTACGTCAATTGGAGGATGTCATGGGTCGTCAACTTTGTAGCCGGGCAATCGTCGTGGCCGGTGTTGCTGCAGGCCTTGCCTTTACCCCGTTCGCGGCATTCGCCGCGTGGGAACCGACCAAGCCGGTCGAGTTCATCGTTCCTGCCGGCACCGGCGGCGGTGCGGACCAGATGGCCCGCTTCCTTCAGGGAGTCGTCGCCAAGAACAACCTGATGAAGCAGCCGCTGATCGTCGTCAACAAGTCGGGCGGCGCGGGGGCGGAAGGATTCCTCGACGTCAAGAACTCGAAGGGCGACGCCAACAAGATCATCATCACGCTGTCGAACCTGTTCACGACGCCGCTGGCGACGGGCGTGCCGTTCAACTGGAAGGACCTGACGCCGGTCGCGATGCTCGCGCTCGACGAGTTCGTGCTGTGGGTCAACGCGGAGTCGGCCTACAAGACGCCGGCCGACTACATCGCGGCGATCAAGGCCGGCAATGCGGGTCAGTTCAAGATGGCAGGCACGGGATCGAAGCAGGAAGACCAGATCATCACGGTCGCGCTCGAGAAGGTCATCGGCAAGAAGATGACCTACATCCCGTTCAAGGGCGGCGGCGACGTCGCGGTGCAGCTCGTCGGCAAGCACGTCGATTCGTCGGTGAACAATCCGATCGAGGCGGTCGCGCATTGGCGTTCCGGCGCACTGCGTCCGCTGTGCGTCTTCGACAGCGCCCCGATGCCGTACCCGACGAAGGTGACGGCGACGCAGTCGTGGCAGGACATTCCGACGTGCAAGTCGCAGGGTCTCGCGGTCGAGTACCAGATGCTGCGCGGGATCTTCATGGCGCCGGGCGTGACGCCCGACCAGGTCGCGTT
>JBDTNR010000354.1:0-4344 GCA_039933655.1 Betaproteobacteria bacterium
TCTACTGGATGGTCAATACGTCGCTCAAGCCCGCCACCGAGATCTTCCTGTCGCCACCGACCTTCGTGTCGTCGCAGTGGTCGTTCGACGCGTACGCAACGGTGCTCACGCAGCGGCCCGTCGCGCGGTATTTCGTCAACAGCCTCGTCGTGGCGCTCGGCACCACGGCGTTGTCGGTAGCGCTCGCCGCGCTCGCGGCATATGGCTTCACGCGCTTCTTTCCCCAGGGCGCGACGCCGTTCATCGTGTTCCTGCTGTTCACCAAGATGCTGCCAGAGACGCTGCTGATCATCCCTTATTTCCAGCTGATGTCGGACCTCGGACTGCTGAACACGTACTTCGCGCTGATCCTCGCCTATTCGTCCTTTGCGCTGCCGTTTTCGGTCTGGATGCTGATCGGCTTCTTCCGGTCCATCCCGCGCGACATCGACGAGGCGGCGATGATCGACGGCGCGTCGTACCTGCAGGCGTTCTTCCGCGTCATTCTGCCGCTCGCGCGGCCCGGGCTCGTCGCTGTCGCCCTCTTCACGTTCCTGATCGCCTGGAATTCGTACGTGTGGGCGTTGGTGCTGACGACCGATTCTTCGATGTACGTGCTGTCGGTGGGCATCTCCAACATGGTCGGCGAGTACCGCGTTCAGTGGAACGAGCTGATGGCCGCGGCCGTCATCGCGGCGTTGCCGGTGATGGTGCTGTATTCGCTGCTCGAGCGGCACCTGGTCAACGCCATCACGTCAGGAGCGGTCAAAGGCTAGGGTCTGATCCTCGCAATTGGCAGCCAATCATGGTCTTGCCGACGGCGATCCCGCGAAATGGAATCTGGCGCTCAACAACGCCAAGAACTGCAGACCGATCTGGGGGCGGCGAACGTCGAGATCGTCGCGTCCGGCGAGATTTCCATGCGCACGGCCACGGTCATCGGCGGTGGCCTCGTCCCGTTCGGCATCTTTGTCTCGTTCGCGCGCTGAACGGAAAGATCGGCGGCGGCGGCCATCGACCGCGCCGCGCTGTACTTCCTACCCGCCGGGCTGGTCGTCGCGGCGGCGAACATGTGGATGGGGGTCGCGCGAGCCGGCTATTCGGTGGCCGAGGAGGCACCGATATTCGCCGTCATCTTCGCGGTGCCGGCGGCGGTCGCGCTGTTCCTTTGTTGGAAATTCTCGCGCAATTGACCGCCGGCTGCCCGGCGCGCACGCCGCGCTCATCCGCACGCACGCTCGGCTGATCGCCGTCGCGCGTTCGCAGGTTTCCTTGACTTCGGCCAAAGTATCGAGCTCCGCTATCGATTAACGTTAGCGCAAGTCGATATCGGTATTCGGTATCGTCGTCGAGCCAGGACTTAAACGCCCCCTTGCGGGGCGTGCGCGGTTGGTTGTTCCGCGTGCCTGCCCGGGCGAGGCCTCCGGCTTGGAGCTCCGAGCCAACCGACCGTCGCCATATACGGCGCGGCGAACCTGAAGATAGGGACAAACGATCATGTTGAAATCGAGCCTCAGATTGGCGATCCCGGTCGCCTTGAGCGCGGTGTTCGCGCTGTCCGGCCAGGCGTACGGGCAAGCCACGCTCACCGCGGTGAAGGTCGCCGCAGCGCCCAAGCTCGCGGCGCTCGCGTCAGACCCCGCATGGGCGAAAGCGCCCGAGTTGAAATTCGGCGCTTCCGGCGGCATGAACTTCAACGGCGGCAAGACCGACGTCGCGATGAAAGCGGTCTACACGTCCGACATGCTCTATGTGCTGCTGCAGTACGCCGACCCGACGCAATCGGTGCGCCGCAGTCCCTTCGTCAAGCAGGCGGACGGATCGTGGAAGAAACTTTCCGACCCGGACGACAAGGGCGGCGACAACAACAAGTACTACGAAGACAAGTTCGCGTTCATCTGGAACATCAACAATTCGATCGAAGGCTTCGACAAATTCGGCTGCATGACCGCCTGCCACGCGGGCGAGCAGGGCAAGCCCTATGGCAACAAGTACACGTCGAAGGCCGGCGAGCTGGGCGACATCTGGCACATGAAGTCAGTCCGCGGAGGCTACATCGGCCAGATCGACAACCAGTATCTCGACAACACGACGTTCGACAAGGAGAAGTCGCCTGAAGCTGGCCGCAAGAGCGATCCGAAGACCGGCGGCGGATACGCGGACATCAAACTCGTCAACGGCAAGCCGGAGTTCATGAGCAAGGACGGCAAGGCCGCCAACAAGGGCGGACTCTACTACCTCAAGGAAGAGGACAAGGTCGCGTTCGACGACAGCAAGTTCGTGGCCGGTGACGAAGTCTCCTCGATACTCGTTTCGAAGTTCACCGGCGAGCGCGGCGTGATCGACACGGTGCTCAGCTACAAGGACGGCAAGTACACGTTCGTGATCGCGCGCAAGCTCGTGACCGACGGCAAGTTCGACGTCCAGTTCAAGGATCTGGGTGCCAAGTATCCGTTCGGCTTCGCGGCCTTCGACAACGCGCAGGTGCGCCATGCCGTCAACAGCGGCGTAATCAACCTCGTGTTCGCGAAGTAGGCGGAGACAACAGGCCCGCGCTGCCGGGCTCGGCACGGCAAACTCGCGGGGCCGGCAGCTGCCGGCCCCGCTGCTTTGAGGCACCCGCGGTCGCGGGCGCCAGTGGCGAGTACTGCAGTATTGGAACCCCCTTGCTTCGATGAAGGGCGTTGCCGGAGCGATGCGATCAGAGTCAGGAGTACGTTGTGAGTCTGCAACCCGGCGGGCAGCTGATGCGCGATGTCTCCCTCGCGTTCATCCGCATCCATGTGCTGCATCACGCCGCCCTGGAGCCCGTGTTCGGCGTGGAAATGATGGAAGAGCTCCGCCGGCATGGCTACGCCATCAGCCCCGGAACGTTCTACCCGCTGCTGCACAGCCTCGAGGCAGGCGGCGTGCTCGCTTCGACGCAGGAAGTCGCCGAAGGCCGGGCACGGCGTTATTACCGTACAACGCGGGCAGGCGATGCCGTGCTGCGCGAGTTGCGCGACAGGATTCGCGAGCTGGTCGACGAGGTGATGGAGGCGGAGGCGCCCGCAGGTAAACCGAGACGGCGCAGTTAGCCCCGGCACAATGAAACGGCCCGCTTTGGGCCGTTGTGCATTGGAGCGGGTGAAGGGAATCGAACCCTCGTCGTAAGCTTGGGAAGCTTCTGCTCTACCATTGAGCTACACCCGCGACCGGCCCGATTCTAATGCTTCGTGGAGCGTCCGGGCAAATCGGAGTGGCGTTGCCGTCGCGGCACTTTCGACTTTCAGGCGAGCTTCGCCAGCGCCGCGTCGAGCGCCGGCAGCGCACCGGGCAAATGCATCACCACGCCCCGGCGCCGACACGCGAGCAGCGCGTCGCGATCCGGGGCGCCGCGACCCGCCGCCGCAAGAATGCGCCCGCGCGTCACCTGGAAATCGATCCACGGCACCCGCTCGGCCCGCGTGAACGCATCCAATGCGACCGTCTGCCGCACCGCGCCATCCCAATCCGCATGCGCCAACGACGCGTCGATCGCCTCGCGGCGGAACCAGAAGTGGCAATGTGCGGGACAGCCGGACGCCAGCAACCGTTCGCCTTCCGCCAGCGCGCGCGCGCGGTCGATCGCGTCCTCGGCCATCAATGCCTGCGCGCCATACAGCATTCCGCCGATGAAGCGCAGGACGACGTCCCCCGCGTGCGCAAATGCCTCGTCCAGCGCCTGTCGCGCGGCGATGTGCCGTCCGGCATGCCAATACGCATACGCAAGCAGCCCCAGGTCGAACATCACCCACCGCCGCGAGCCGATCTCCCGCGCCAGCGCCAGGCTGCGCTCACTTGGCGCGATTGCGTCGTCATAGCGCCCCTGGACGACGCGCACCCACCCTTCCGTCTCGTCGGCCATCACCTCCGCCGCGGGCTGCCGCAGTTCACGCGCCGCCACCCGCACGCGGTCGAGTTCCGGCAGCGCGGCGTCGGCGGGATCGAGGAACGCGTGGACGATCGCCAGCATGCAACGGTTGTTCAGCGAAAATCGCGTCAGGCCTCCACGTTCGCACAGCGCGACACACCGCTCGAACGCCGCGTACGCGGACGCCATGCGGCCGTCGGCATACAGCACGTCGGCGAGTCCCGACAGCGCCTGCGCCTCGCACTCGATGTCGCCGGCCGCGAGTGCTCGCTCACGGGCCGCTTCCTGCGCCCGCTGCGACGCGCGCGCATCGCCGCGCGCGAACTCGAAGCAGCCGCGCAGGTAGGCGACGCGCGACGCCTCGCGCGCCATGCCGGCGGCAAGCGGCTCGGCGAGAGCGAGTGCCGCGAGCCCCGCGTCGGAGGCGCCCGACGCCCGGCGCGCGGCGGCGATGCCGATATAGGCGTGACATC
>JBDTNR010000355.1:0-4339 GCA_039933655.1 Betaproteobacteria bacterium
GTTCTCGGCGGCGATGATCCCGGTGCTGTATCCGTCGTCGGTGCAGGAGATCCTCGACCTCGGCCTGCACGGCTGGGCAATGTCGCGTTACTCGGGCTGCTGGGTCGGCTTCAAGTGCGTCGCCGACACGGTCGAGAGCTCCTCTTCCGTGTACGTCGATCCCGAGCGAACCAGGATCATCGTACCCGGCGACTTTCCGCTGCCGCCGGACGGCGTGTCGATCCGCTGGCCCGACGGCTTCCTCGACACCGAAGCACGGATGCAGGACTACAAGATCTACGCGGCGCTGCATTACTGCCGTGTCAACGAGCTGAACAAGATCGTCATCGATTCCCCGCGCCCGCGGCTTGGCATCGCGACGTCGGGCAAGAGCTACCAGGACGTCCGGCAGGCGCTGGAAGACCTTGGCGTCACCGAGCAGGACGCCGCGGAGATGGGCCTGCGCGTCTACAAGATCGCGATGCCCTGGCCGCTCGAGCCCGAAGGCGTCCGCAATTTTGCCGAAGGGCTCGACGAGATCCTCGTCGTCGAGGAAAAACGGCAGATCGTCGAGTACCAGCTGAAGGAACAGCTCTACAACTGGCGCGACGACGTGCGCCCGCGGGTGGTCGGGAAGTTCGACGAAAAGGGCGAATGGGTGCGCCCGCACGGTGACTGGCTGCTGCCGGCCGCCGGCGAGCTGACGCCAGCGATGATCGCGCGGGTGATCGCCAAGCGCATCGAACGCCTGAACCTCCATCCACGCCGGATGGACGAACTGCGCGCACGAGTCGACTGGATCAACGCCAAGGAAAAAGCGCTCGCCAAGCCGAAGATCGACCTTGTCCGCCAGCCCTACTTCTGCTCCGGCTGCCCGCACAACACGTCGACGAAGCTCCCCGACGGCAGCCGCGCCACCGCCGGTATCGGCTGTCACGTGATGGCGATCTGGATGGACCGCAACACGTCGGAGTTCACGCACATGGGCGGCGAAGGCGTGACGTGGATCGGCCAGGCGCCGTTCACCGACGAGAAGCACATCTTTGCCAATCTGGGCGACGGCACCTATTACCACAGCGGCATCCTGGCGATCCGCGCTGCCGTGGCCGCGAACGTCAACATCACATACAAGATCCTCTACAACGACGCGGTGGCGATGACCGGCGGCCAGCCGTTCGACGGGCCGCTCACCCCCGGAGACATCGCGAAGCAGGTGGCGGCCGAAGGCGTGAAGCGGATCATCGTCGTCAGCGACGAGCCCGAGAAGTATCCGTCCGGCTACTACGCGAGCGACATCCGCATCCACCATCGCGACGAGCTGGACGCCGTGCAGCGCGAACTGCGCGAAATCCCCGGCGTCACCATGCTGCTGTACGACCAGACCTGCGCGGCAGAAAAGCGGCGGAGGAGGAAGCGCGGCAAGTTCCCCGATCCCGCCAAGCGCGTCATCATCAACGACCTGGTTTGCGAAGGCTGCGGCGACTGCGGCGTGCAGTCGAACTGTGTCTCCGTCGCGCCGGTTGCGACCGAGTTCGGGCGCAAGCGCACGATCGACCAGTCGTCGTGCAACAAGGATTTTTCGTGCGTGAAGGGCTTCTGCCCGTCGTTCGTCACCGTCCTGGGAGGCTCGCTGCGCAAGCCGAAAAAGGCGGAAGCCGTCGACTTTTCCAGCATGTCGCAACCGGTGCTGCCGAGCGCGGCCGAGCCGTACAGCATCCTCGTGACCGGCATCGGCGGCACCGGTGTCGTCACGATCGGCGCGCTGCTCGGCATGGCCGCGCACCTCGAGGGCAAGGGTTGCAGCGTGCTCGACATGACAGGGCTCGCGCAGAAGAACGGCGCCGTCGTTTCGCACGTGCGCATCGGCGACACGCCGGACAAGATCTTCGCGACGCGCATCGCCGCCGGCGAGGCGACGCTCGTGCTCGCCTGCGACATCCTGACCAGCGTCGGCTATGAAGCCCTGGCCAAGATGCAGAAGGGCGTCACCAAGGCGCTCGTCAACACCGCGCTGGTGATGCCCGCGCAGTTCACGCGCGAGCCCGACCTCAAGTTCCCGATAGGCTCGATGGAGCAGGAAATCAAGGACGCCGTGGGTCCGGGCGACGCCGAGTTCGTCGACGCCACGAAGCTTGCGACCGGCCTGATGGGCGACTCCATCGCCACCAACCTGTTCATGGTCGGGTACGCATTTCAGCGCGGGCTGATCCCGGTGTCGGAAGCGGCGATCATGAAGGCGATCGAGCTCAACGGCGCCGCGATCGAGTCCAACACGCGCAGCTTCCAGTGGGGCCGGCTGGCCGCGGTCGACCCGGCCAAGGTCGCCGCCGCCGCGGTGCCGGCGGCCGCCAAGGCCGACTCGGAACGGCTGTCGGAGACGCTCGACGAGGTCATCGCACGGCGCGTCCAGTTTCTCGCCGAGTATCAGGACGCCGCGTACGCGCAGCGCTACGCGGCGCTGGTGGCGAGGGCGGGCGAGGCCGAAGCCCGTGCGATGCCCGGCATCACCGAGCTGACGGAGGCCGTCGCGCGCTATTACTTCAAGCTGCTCGCCATCAAGGACGAGTACGAAGTGGCGCGGCTCTACGCCGAGACGGATTTCGTGTCGCGCGTCGCCGCGCAGTTCGAGGGCGACTACAAGCTCACGTTCAATCTCGCCCCGCCCATCTTCAACAAGCCCGATCCCCTGACCGGCGTGCCGAAGAAGAGCGTCTACGGACCCTGGATGCTGAAGGCGTTCGGCGTGCTGGCGAAGATGCGCAGGTATCGCGGCACGGCGCTCGACATCTTCGGCCGGTCGGCGGAGCGCAGAATGGAGCGCGCGCTGATCGGCGACTACGAAAAGACCGTGGCCGAGATCCTCGCCGGGCTGACGCCGCAGAATCATGCGACCGCGCTGGATCTGGCGTCGGTGCCGGAGTACATCCGCGGCTACGGGCACGTCAAGGAAGCGCATCTGAAAACGGCCAGGACCCGCGAAGCTGCGCTGCTCGCCGCCTTCCGTTCGCGCGAGCCTCGCCCCAAGCCCGCGGTGGTGAAGATCGCCGTCTGATCCGGTCTCCTCCCTTGCACCTCCACGACGACGCGCAGTTCGCGAAGGCCACGCCGCCCAGTTGACCCGGCGCGAACAGACGCGCATCGCACGCGGCGCCTACAATCAGCGGATGCTCGCCGCGCTCGACCGCCCTGCCGGCGACCCGTTCATCGACGTCCGCGACTGGTTCGCCGCACAGGGATTCACGCCGTTTCCGTTCCAGGAGGACGTGTGGGCGGCGTTCGCCGCCGGCGACAGCGGCCTCGTGCACGCGCCGACAGGCATGGGCAAGACCTATGCGGCGGCCCTGGGACCGATCGTCCTCGGGCCACGCGGGACCGCCGATACACCGCCCCCGCTGACGCTCTTGTGGCTGACACCGTTGCGCGCGCTGGCGAGCGACACGGGACTCGCCCTCCGCCGCGCCGCGCAGGCGCTCAATGCGCACTGGACGATCGACGTGCGCACCGGCGACACGTCGTCGTCGGCGCGCGCCCGCCAATCGCTGCGGCTGCCCACCGCGCTGATCACGACGCCGGAAAGCCTGACGCTCATGCTGTCGCGCGCGGACTGGCGGGAGCGCTTCGCGCACGTGACCGCCGTCGTCTGCGACGAATGGCACGAACTGATGGCGTCCAAGCGCGGCGTGCAGACCGAACTCGCGCTCGCCCGGCTGCGGGCCTTGCGGCCGCAGTTGCGCACGTGGGGGCTGTCGGCCACGCTCGCCAATCTCGACCAGGCGCTCGCCTGCCTCGTGGGCCCGCGGCTGGCGCGGGCGGTGCCGCCGCGAACGCGCATCGTCAAGGGCCTGGACACCAAGACGATCGAGATCGTCAGCGCGCTGCCGAAGACCATCGAACGCTTTCCGTGGGCCGGCCACATCGGGCTCAAGATGCTGCCGGAGGTGATCCGCGCCATCGAGCGCGCGCGCAGCACGCTCGTGTTCACCAACGTGCGTTCCGCCACCGAGATGTGGTACCAGGCGCTGCTCGCCGCACGGCCGGACTGGGCGGGCACCATCGCGCTGCATCACGGCTCGCTGGAACGGCAGGTGCGCGACTGGGTCGAGGCGGGACTGCGCGACGGCAAGCTGCGCGCCGTCGTCTGCACGTCGAGCCTCGATCTCGGCGTGGACTTCACGCCGGTCGACCAGGTGCTGCAGATCGGCAGCCCGAAAGGCGTGGGTCGTCTGCTGCAGCGCGCCGGCCGCAGCGGCCACCGCCCCGGCGAGATCTCCCGCGTGACGGTCATTCCCGCGCAGGCACTCGAGCTCGTCGAGGCCGCCGCGGCACGCGTCGCGGCTGCCGCCCGCCGCATCGAGCCGCG
>JBDTNR010000356.1:0-4324 GCA_039933655.1 Betaproteobacteria bacterium
CGCCGGCTAAAATTCCAAAGGTTTTCATGTCGTTCTCTTCGCTCGGATTATCCGAGCCGCTCGTTCGTGCTGTCACGGACGAGGGCTACACCACGCCCACGCCGATCCAGCGTCAGGCCATTCCTGCCGTGCTCGCGGGCGGCGATCTGCTGGCCGGCGCGCAAACCGGCACCGGCAAGACCGCCGGTTTCGTGCTGCCGATGCTGCAGCGCCTCGCCGCGGCGCCGGCGCCCGACGCCGCGCGCGGGCCACATTCGGCACGGCGTCCGCTGCGCGCGCTGATCCTCACGCCTACTCGCGAACTCGCGCTGCAGGTCGAGATGTCGGTGCGCGTCTACGGCCAGCATCTCAAGCTCACGTCGATGGTCGCCATCGGCGGCGTCGGCATGTCGCCGCAGACGAACCAGTTGAAGCGCGGCGTCGACATCCTCGTCGCCACGCCGGGGCGCCTGCTCGACCACCACGAGCAGCGCAACGTCGATTTTTCGCACGTCGAGATCTTCGTGCTGGACGAGGCGGACCGCATGCTCGACATGGGCTTCATCCGCGACATCAAGCGGGTGATGGCGATGCTGCCGAAACGGCGGCAGAACCTGCTGTTCTCCGCGACGTTTTCCAACGAGATCAAGGAACTCGCGGATTCGCTGCTGAACAGCCCGGCGATGATCGAGGTGGCGCCGCGCAACGCCACCGTCGACGTCATCAACCAGGTCGTGCATCCGGTCGACCGCGACGGCAAGCGCGCGCTCCTGTCCTGGCTCATCGGCCACAACGACTGGCGGCAGGTGCTCGTCTTCACGCGCACCAAGCACGGCGCCGACAAGCTGGTGAAGCAGCTGGAGGAGGACGGCATCGGCGCCCTCGCCATCCACGGCAACAAGGGCCAGGGCGCGCGCACACGCGCGCTCGCCGAGTTCAAGGGTGGCGAAGTGCGCGTGCTGGTCGCGACCGACATCGCCGCCCGCGGCATCGATATCGACATGCTGCCGCATGTCGTCAACTACGACCTGCCGAACGTCCCCGAGGACTACGTGCACCGGATCGGCCGCACCGGCCGGGCGGGCGCCAACGGCGAAGCGGTATCGCTGGTGTGCGTCGACGAGCACGTGTACCTGCGCGACATCGAGAAGCTCATCGGCAAGTCGATACGAAAGCAGACAGTCGAAGGCTTCGAGCCGGACCCCAATGCCCGCGCACAGCCGATCCTGCAACGGCAGCCGCGTGGGCAGCAACGGCCGGGAGGCGGATCGGCAGGCAAGCGCCAGCCTGCGGCGCAACCCGGCCAGCGGGCCGGTCACCGCAGCGCGCCCGCCGGGCAGCGCACGGCCCCGGCAGGGCAACGCGCCGCGGCGGGCGGTCAGCGCGGGTCGGGCAACGGTCAGCACGGCAGGCCGCAAGGCGCGACGCGCAAACCGTAAACCGCACACCGCACACCGCGAAAGGCGGACGCACGGCGGACGACACCGCATTCCCCGTGCGTTTTTCTTGCCTGCACGACGACGGCGCCACGCGGCAGCCGGTTGGATCAGCGCAGGCCGCGCAGTGAGCGTCGTGGCCTGCGCGATCCACATGCCAGGATATGCATGAAACGGCTGCGAAGTCTGCGCACCGCGAAGTCGTTCCGTACGTCCAGCGCGCCTCTAGTGTTCACGTCCTCCGTCCTTCGGCACAATGCGCCATGCCCATCAGGTCCCGTTCGGAAAAGGCGGCGGCAGGCGGCGACGGCCCGCCCGGCCCCGGCCCCGGCCCCGGCCAGCAGGCGCTGCGCGAGCGCCTCGGCGCGCTGCGCAACCTGCCGCCCTTCCTGCGACTCGTCTGGCGAACCAGTCCACCGCTGATGCTGGCGCAGGCGATGGCGCGATTGATACGCGCACTGTTGCCGGTAGTAACGCTGTATGTCGGCAAGCTCATCATCGACGAAGTCATCCGCATCGCGCAGGCGAACCAGGGGTTGAGCGGTCTCGACGAATGGCTGGCAAGCGGCGCGCTCGATCGCGTCCTCATGCTGCTGGCCGTGGAATTCGGGCTCGCCGTGCTGTCGGATGTGCTCGGCCGCGCGATCTCGCTGCTCGATTCGCTGCTGTCCGAGCAATTCAGCAACCGGACGAGCCTGCTGCTGATGGAGCACGCGGCAACACTCGACCTCGAGGACTTCGAGGACAGCGAATTGCAGGATCGGCTCGAACGCGCCCGTCGCCAGGCCGCCGGGCGCATGAGCCTCATGGGCCAGCTGTTCGGCCAGGCGCAGGACCTCGTGACGATCGCCAGTTTCGCAATCGGCCTCGTCGTCTTCGCGCCGTGGCTGATCGTGCTGATGGCGGTGGCGCTGATCCCGGCATTCGTCGGCGAGGCACATTTCAACGCGGCGAGCTACTCGCTCAACTATGCGCGCACGTCCGAGCGGCGCGAGCTCGATTACATCCGCCAGACGGGCGCCAGCGTGGAGACTGCCAAGGAGGTGAAGATCTTCGGGCTCAACGCGTTCCTGATCGAGCGTTACCGGACGCTGGCGACGAGCTTCTACGCAGCCAACCGCAGCATTGCAATGCGCCGGGCCGGATGGGGCGGCCTGCTGACGGCCCTCGGCACCAGCGCCTACTACGTCGCCTACGCGTACATCGTATGGCGCACCGTGCAGGGCGAGTTCTCCATCGGCGACCTCACGTTCCTCGCCGGCTCGTTCCGGCGCCTGCGCACGCTGCTCGAGAACATGCTGTCCGGCTTTTCGCAGATCGCCGGCCAGTCGCTCTATCTCGACGACCTCTTCTCCTTCTTCGAAATCGAACCGGAGATCGTGTCGCTGCCGGACGCGCGCCCGTTTCCGCAGCCGATCAAGGACGGCTTCGTGTTCGAGGACGTGGGCTTCCAGTATCCAGGCGCCGAGCGCTGGGCGGTCCGTCACCTGGGCTTCTCGCTGCGCGCGGGGGAAACGCTGGCGCTCGTCGGCGAGAACGGCGCCGGCAAGACCACGCTCGTCAAGTTGCTTGCGCGGCTGTACGACCCCGACGAGGGCCGCATCCTGCTGGACGGGCACGACCTCTCCACCTACGACCTGTCCGCGCTGCGCGGCAACATCGGCGTGATCTTCCAGGACTTCGTCCGCTACCACATGACGGCGGCCGACAACATCGCCGTCGGCCGCATCGAGGCGCGCGACGATCGCGCGCGCATCCTGGCGGCGGCGCAACGCAGCCTCGCCGACGACGTGATCGAGAAGCTGCCCGGTCGCTATGACCAGGTGATCGGCAAGCGCTTCAAGTCCGGCATCGACCTGTCGGGCGGCGAGTGGCAGAAGATCGCGATCGCCCGCGCGTACATGCGCGGCGCGCAACTGCTGATCCTCGACGAGCCGACCGCCGCGCTCGACGCGCGCGCCGAGTTCGAGGTATTCCGGCGCTTCAAGGAGCTGTCCGAGGGCCGCACCGCCGTGCTGATCTCGCACCGCTTTTCCAGCGTGCGCATGGCCGACCGCATCATCGTGCTCGCCGACGGCGCCGTTGAGGCCATGGGCACGCACGACGAATTGCTCTCTGCCGGCGGCCGCTACGCGGAACTGTTCGAATTGCAGGCGGCCGGCTACCGCTAAACGACGTCGCGGCGCGCGCGGCGGCGCGTCCCGCCCGCAGTGCGAATATTCGCCCACCTTTCCGGCGACATTTCGGATTAGACTTGTCCACCACAACATCATCCGGAAGCGAGGATCGCCAGTGACCGACAAGCTGATCGTCAGCCACCGGGGCGCGTTGCGCGGCAAATACGGCGCGAGCGGCCTGGCACGCATCCGGACGGCGCTGACACAACTGATCGGCGCCGACCGCAAGCGCGGGCTCGTCACCCGCGTGTTGTACCTGGACGACGCGCGCGCGATGCGCGCCCGCCGCGCGACGGCGGTGACCGATCCCGCCGACTACGCCGCCACCAAGGCGGCGATCGACAAAGTCTTCCGCGCGGAGAGTCCCGACTACCTGATGATCCTCGGCGCGCCGGACGTCGTCGCGCACCAGCCATTGCGCAATCCGCTGTTCGAGCCGCCGGGCGAGCCGGACCGGTACGCGTGGAGCGATCTTCCGTACGCGTGCGACGGACCCGTGTCCGACGATACCGCCGCGTTCACCGGACCCACGCGTGTCGTCGGCCGCCTGCCGGACCTGCGCGGCGCCACGCGTGCCTCCGAGGCCGCGCATCTCGTCCGCCTGCTCCGCACGGCCGCGACGTACAAGCGCCGCGCGCCCGAGGCCTATGGCGCGCATTTCGCGCTGTCGGCTAAGTCGTGGACGGTGTCGAGCCAGCGCAATCTCTTCGCGATCTTCGGCCGCAGCGACAA
>JBDTNR010000357.1:0-4318 GCA_039933655.1 Betaproteobacteria bacterium
ACCAACTGAGCTAACGACCCCGCGAAAAGGCGCGATTATAGCCGAAGACCCGGCCGTCCCGCTTGCCGTGGGGGTCGACGCCGCGGATTGCGGGGCAGACCCGAAATTTCGTACGGGGCGCAGACTTGGCCAGGCGCATCCGGAAATTCAAGTCTGACCCGCATTCCGCTTAACCTGCATTGCGCCCTGCTGCTCATTCTTAGCGGCGGCGGACGGTGAGGCGGGACTAGTGCGATTCGCGGGTGAGGAAGGACGGCAGCTGCGAGAAATCGATGCCCTCCTCGGACAGGGCTTCGGCTTCCTCCCGCGACGCCTTGCCGCGGATGGCGCGCTTTTCGGCTTCGTCGTAGTGGATCTTGCGCGCCTCCTCGGGGAAGCGCTCGCCGACGTCCTCGGTGTTGCGGACGATCTCGCGCAACTTGGCAACGAGATCGGGCGGAAAACCGGCGATCGCCTCCTGCGGCGCAGCGGGCGTGACCGCCGTGGCGGGCGCGGCCGGCGCCACCGCCTCGCCTTTTTTCACGCGGACGCGCGCCGACGGCAGCCGCTCGATGCGGGCGTCGTCGCAAAGCGGGCAGCGGACGAGCCGCGCATCCTGCTGGCGCGCGAATTCCTCGCTCGACGCGAACCAGCCCTCGAACGGGTGGCCATGCGCACAACGGAGGTCGCAGATGATCATCGTGCATTAACGCGGCAGGGGGGTGCCCCGCCTACGCGATCCGGTCCAGGCGCCATATCTGGTAGCGAACCGCCACCACGCAACCCGCGATGATCGACGCGAAGGCGAGGATGGACCCGAACGCCAGCGTCGAAATGCCGGTGAGCCCTTGCCCGATGGTGCAGCCAAGCGCCGCCACGCCGCCGAACCCCATCAGCACACCGCCGACCATGTGGTTGGCGACGTCCTCGACCGAGCCGAACCCCTCCCAGCGGAACGTCCGCGACGCCAGCGCGTAGGCGGCCGACCCGGCGATCATCCCCAGCACGCCGGCGATGCCGAAGGTGACGATCCGCGACTGGTCGCTCCATAACATCAGGAGTTCGAGCGTATAGGCGACCGGCGCCGTGAAGCTGTACGACTCGAGCCGGTTGGAGTTGGTGGCGACGAACTTCTCTTCGAGCGTGGCCGGATCCTCGGCCAGATAACCGATGTGACCCGAGACGTACCAGCCGCCGACGATGACCAACCCGATGACGACGCCGCCGATGATCAGCTCGGGCGTGGCGCGGAAGTCCCGGTCCTTGAACACGTAGACAAGCAGCGCGAGCACCACGACGACCGGCACCCACAGCTTGGCGGCGGCGCTCAGGCCCACCAGGCCGAGCAGCGTCGGCAGGTCCGACGTCGCAGCGCCCAGCGCCCCGAAGTCGATGCGCCACGGATCGAGTCCGGCGGTGCGCCAGACGGCGAACAGGCCGCGCAGCGACATGTAGGCGGCGATGCCGAGCATGAACAGCACGATCCACGACTTCAGGTTGCCGGCGCCGGCGCGGATCAGCGTCTTGCTGCCGCAGCCGGAGGCCAGCGTCATCCCGAAGCCGAACAGGAAGCCGCCGACGATGCCCGACAGCCACGCCACCCTGGACCCGGTGTAGATCGACTTCGACAGGTCGATCACGCCGAATACCGACAAAATCCCGCTTCCGGCAATGGCAATGGCGATAGCGAGCACCCACATACGCATGCGGCGCCAGTCACCGAAATTCACGATGTCGGTCACGGCGCCCATCGTGCAGAAATTCACGCGATTGGCCACCGCCCCGAACACGAAGGCGAGCGCGAAGGCGAGACCGGCGACCAGCAGCGGCAGGTTGGCGGTAGGGACGGCATCCATCGCCCTGAATTATCGCACGCAGGACGTTTTCGACGGGCGTCGACCCCGATCGGCCGGCCGGCCCGTTGAAAGCTGGGACAGGCGGCCCGTGGGGGCCCGGATCCGGAAGGAAAAACAACATGGTCACGACGATGTCGAAAATGAAGCGGGCGCTGGCGGCAGCGCTCGTGGTGCTGGGCTTCGCGGTGGGTGCCGCGCACGCGCAACCGCAGCCGCGTTCGTACACGCCGCCGTACGTGAAGAGCAACCTCGTCCAGGTCGATGTCTACGACCGCTTCGACCGCACGGCGCTGCCGGTCTTCGCGAAAGATGGCCGTCACTACATCGTCGGCGTGCCGGGTCATGAGTACGCGGTCCGGATCCGCAACTGCACCGGTGCGCGCATCCTCGTGGTGACGAGCGTCGACGGCGTCAACGTGGTGTCGGGCGACACCGCGGCACCCTCGCAATCGGGCTATGTGCTGGAGCCATGGGGGTCGGTGGAAATTTCCGGCTGGCGCAAGAGTCTGGAGCGCACCGCGGCGTTCTACTTCACCGACCTGGGCGATTCGTATGCCGCACGCACCGGGCGGCCGCAGAACGTCGGCGTCATCGGCGTCGCGGTGTTCCAGGAAAAGGCCAAGCGCATCTCGCAACGCGAACAGGACCTGCGCGGCCGCTTGGCCGAGGCGGAATCCGGCGCGGCGGAACCGGCCCGCAAGGCCGAGCGGGCCGACGCCGCGCCGCCGGCGCCATTAGCCGCCCCGGCACCCGCCCAATCGGCGGCCGGCGCGGGCATGCGCGACCAGGCGTCCGCCTCCGCCGACGAATTGACGCGGCAGGAAAGCAAGGATCAGGCGCGGGCGATGAGCAAGCTCGGCACCGGTCACGGCCGCAACGAGGATTCCCGCGTCAGCGTCACGCAGTTCGAACGCGCGACTTCGTTCCCCGCGGAGACGGTCAGCGTCCAGTACGACCGCCGCGAAAACCTGATCGCGATGGGCGTGGTGCCGCAGCCCACGCCGTACCTCGCGCGCCGCGACCCGAACCCGTTCCCCGGGACGCTGCGGTTCGCGCCCGATCCCAACCGGTGACGTCGCAAATGGGGTCAGCGACGACCTATCCGCGCCAAGACCGCAGCGGAAGAGGCAGCGGCGTTCGCGAACAAGTCGTCTCTGATCCCAGCGGATCCCCTTTAGCCGCGAACCTGGCGCGAACAAGTCGTCTCCGGCCTCACATGACCCCCCGCCGCGCCGCACGTCCCGGTCGCGGACTCGGCGCGAACAAGTCGTCTCTGACCCCACATGACTCCCCGACGCGCCGAATGCTTCGGCCGGAGTCTCCGCGCGAACAGGTCGTCTCTGAACCCACATGCCCCCCCGACGCGCCGAGTGTCCCGGCTGGAGTCTCCGCCCGGACAGGTCGTCTCTGAACCCACATGACCCCCCCGCCGCGCCGCACGTCCCGGTCGCGGACTCGGCGCGAACAAGTCGCCCTGATCCCACTTGATCCCGCAACCGTCGCCGGAATACGCGTCCGGCGTTGTAACGCACCGGGCGCGCTTGCATACTGGGCGCGACATGGAAGGCTCGCCCGCTCCGGCCGACACCGACGAGGCCCTGATGCTCGCCTACGGCGCCGGGCGCGCCGCGGCGTTCGACGTCCTCTACGCGCGGCACAAGGGTGGCGTCTACCGCTACCTGCTGCGCCATTGCCGCAATGCCGGCATCGCCGATGAACTGTTCCAGGATGTGTGGATGAATGCGATTCGCGTCCGCGCCACGTACGTTCCCACCGCCAAGTTCACGACGTGGCTGTACACGCTCGCGCACAACCGGATGGTCGACCACTGGCGCGCCAACGCGCAGGTGAAGTTCGCCTCCGTCGATGATGACAGCGACGGCGCGACGCGTGACGCGGTCGACGCGCTGCCAGGCAATGCCAACGCCGAGCCCGAGGCACAGGCGCAAACGCGCGAACTCGGCGCGCAACTACAGGCGGCGCTGCGCGCGCTGCCGTCCGAGCAGCGCGATGCGTTCCTGCTGCAGTACGAAGCCGGACTGTCGCTCGCGGAAATCGCGGAGCTCACCGGCGTCGGTCTCGAAACCGTCAAAAGCCGGCTGCGTTATGCGACAGCGAAGCTGCGCGGCTCCTTGAGCGGACTGCGCGAGGAATGGCAATGAGCGGCCCCGAGCTGCCGGAACGCGATCCCGCGCTCGAACGCGCGTGGCACGCGCAGGCGCAGGAAGCGCCGCCGCCGGCGCTCGACCGCGCGATCCTCGCCGCCGCGCATCGCGCGGTCGGCAGCCGCCCGCAGGACGCGGCCGCGCCGGCGGAAGCCACGCGGCCGCAGCGCTGGTGGATGCCGCTCGCCGCCGCCGCGACGATCGGCGCCGTCGTCATCGGCATCATGCAGACGACGCCGCAGGATCAGATGGGACTCGCGCCGCACGAACCCATCGTCACCGACAGCCCGCGTCCCGGCGCGCAAGAACCCGCTCGCA
>JBDTNR010000358.1:0-4308 GCA_039933655.1 Betaproteobacteria bacterium
GCTTGCCGAGTTGCAGCATCCAGTGCCACATCGCCGGCATCCATTCGATGAGCCCCGCGTGGGCGGGCAGCGACCACGCCACGCTCGGCGCGGCGTCCGGGAAGAACAGGCGGCCGTACTCGTAGGCGACGACGTACAGCGGCACGATGGTCAGCGGATTCGTGTAGAACGTCGAGATCACCGACACCGGGAAATTGGCGCGGATGGTCAGGCACAGCACGATGGCCCCCAACACCTGCAGCGGACCCGGAATCAGCCCGCAGAACAGGCCGACGGCCACGGCGCGGGCGGTCGAGCGGCGATTGAGGTGCCAGAGGTCGGGATCCGTCAGCGCCGGAAAGTACCGCTGCACCGAGGGATTGCCGGTGATCCGGTCGATCGCGGGCTTGAGCGGTTCCGTGATCCGGGAGATGAGGCGGCGTAGCATGGGAGTGCCCTGAAATGGTACATTAGCAGGATTTTGTTTTTGGGCAGTCCTCGATGGTTGCAGCAGCGGGAATACGGGCGTGAACGGCCGGAAAATGGGGGCCAATCGCGGCTTCCGGGGACGGTTTTTCGCGGCGGCGTTCCTGCTTGGCGCGCTGGCCGCGCCGGCCTTCGGCGCCGCGGACCCGAACAAGATCCTGCGCGTCGTCTTCGAGGCCGCCGAATCCGGGTTCGACCCGGTGCGCGTCTCCGACAACAACTCGGCTACCATCAACGAAGCGATCTTCGAACGGCTGCTGACCTACGACTATCTCGCGCGGCCCTCGCGGCTGGCGCCGATGACGGCGGAGGCGATGCCCGAAGTCGCCGACGGCGGCCGTACCTACACGTTCCGGCTGCGCCGCGGCATTCACTTCACGCCCGATCCGGCGTTCAAGGGCGTGGCGCGCGAGTTGATCGCGCAGGACTACGTCTACTCGCTGATGCGGTTCTTCGATCCCAAGAACCGCGCGCCCTACGCGTTCATGCTCGAAGGCAAGATCAAGGGCCTGGACGCGCTGGCCGCCGCCGCGAAGCGGTCAGGGAAATTCGACTACGACACCAGGCTGCCCGATCTCGAAGCCGTCGACCGCTACACGCTGCGCATCCGGCTCGCGCGCACGGACTACAATTTTCCGTACGTCGTCGCGCACACGTCGTTCGGCGCGGTCGCGCGCGAGGTGGTCGAAGCGTATGGCAGCGACATCGACGCGCATCCCGTCGGCACCGGCGCGTACCAGCTGAAGGAGTGGAAGCGCGCGTCGAAGATCGTGCTGGAGGCCAACCCCGGCTATCGCGGCTTCACCTGGGACTTCGCGGGCCAGGCCGGCGATGCATGGGACGCCGCGCTGATCGGCGCGATGAAGGGCAAGACGATGCCGCTGGTGGGGCGCGTCGAGATCTTCGTGATGGAGGAGTTCCAGTCGCAATGGCTCGCGTTCCGCCAGAAGCAGCTCGACTATCTGAACCTGCCGTCGACGTTCCGCACCGACGCGTTCGGCGCGGACGACCAGTTGCAATCCGATTTCGCCGACGAACTCGTGTCGGTTTACGCATTCATCGAACCGGAGATCATCTACGCGTACTTCAACATCCGCGATCCGGTCATCGGGGGCTTCACGAGGGAAAAGATCGCGCTGCGGCGCGCGATGATCCTCGCCTACAAGGTGGAGGAGGACATCAACGTCATCCGCCGCCGGATGGCGGTGGCGGCGGAAATGCCGGTGCCGGTCGGCGTCGTCGGCCACGATCCGCACTACCGGTCGCTCAATCAGCGCGATGCCGGGCTTGCCAATCGCCTGCTGGACCGCTTCGGCTACAGGAAGGGCCCCGACGGCTATCGGACGCTCCCCGATGGCAAGCCCCTGGTCGTTCGCTACGCGAACAGCGCCACCGTCGTCGACCGGGAGCACGGCGAACTGTGGAAGAAGTCGATGGATGCCATCGGCATCAACCTGCAGGTCGACGTGGCGCCGTTCGTCGAGAACCTGAAGGCCGCCAAGGCGTGCAAACTGATGATGTGGGAGTCCGCGTGGGGCGCCGACTACCCCGACGGCGACAACTTCATGCAGCTGCTCTACGGCCCGAACACCGGCCAGAGCAACAACGCTTGCTACGAATCGAAGGCGTTCGATGCGTTCTACGAAAAATCGCGGGAGCTGCCGGATTCGCCCGAGCGCAACCGGTTGTTCCTCGAAATGTCGCGGCAGGTGGAGGTCGACGGCGCGTGGAGCCTGCATCTGTCCCGGGAGCGGCGATACCTGATCCGGCCGTGGGTGCGCGGCTTCAAGCGGCATCCGATCCTCCACGCCGGGTGGCAATATATGGATATTCAGCCATGAACGGACGCTGCGCGGTGTTTCATGGGCGGAGAGCCGCACGCAAATCTCCGGCAATGCCGGCTGATTTGCGCTGGAAAAAGCCACGCAGCGGATGCGCAATGACAGCTTCTTGCCCAACGGTGTGGTGATGCGACGAATCTACCTGCTGGTTTCGATCTGCGCGCTGCTGCAGTGCGGCGCCGCGCTGGCCGCGGATCCGCGCAAGGTGTTCCGCGACGTGTTCCCGGTGGCGGAGACGGGCTTCGATCCCGCGGCAATGCACGACCTCTATTCGGCCGGCATCGTGCGGGCGATTTTCGAGACGCTCTACACGTACGATTACCTCGCGCGGCCGGCGAAGCTCGTTCCGCAGGCGGCCGACGGCATGCCGGTGGTCGCCGATGAAGGCAGGACGTACACGGTCAAGCTGAAGAAGGGCATCCACTTCGCTGCGGATCCCGCGTTCGGCGGCAAGAAGCGCGAGTTGACGGCGGACGACGTCGTCTATTCCTACAAGCGGGTTGCCGATCCGAAGATCCGCTCACCGTATGCGTTCCTGATCGAGGGCAAGATCGTCGGCCTCGACGACGAGGTCGCGGCCGCGAAAAAGACCGGCAAGTTCAACTACGACCGGAAGATCGCGGGACTCGAAGTCGTCGACCGGTACACCGTGCGCTTTCGCCTGACCGATACGGATTACAACCTGCCGTACGTGATGGCCCACGAGACCGTGGCGCTGGTGGCGCGCGAGGTCGTGGAGAAGTACGCCGAATCGGACGGCCGTGTGATGAGCAATCCCGTCGGCACCGGTCCGTACAAGCTCGGCCAGTGGGTGCGTAGCTCCAAGATCGTGCTCGACGCCAATCCCGAATATCGCGGTTTCGTCTGGGACTTCAAGGCGCAGACGCCCGACGACGACAAGCTGGTCGCGCAGATGAAGGGCAGGAAGATGCCCGCCGTCGGCCGCATCGAGATCGCCATCATGGAGGAGGACCAGGCGCGCTGGCTGGCGTTCCAGGGCGGCGAGCTCGACACGATGAACATGGAAGGTCCGCTGGCGCCCAATGCGATCGGCGCGGACGGCAAGGTCAAGCCCGAGCTCGCCGCCAAGGGCATCCGCGTCGACCGCTATGTCGACCCGGAAATCCAGTACATCTACTGGAACATGCTCGACCCGCAGATCGGCGGCTTCGCCAAGGACAAGATCGCGCTGCGCCGGGCGCTGGCCATGTCCTACGATGTCGACGAGGAAATCCGCGTCGTCCGCAACGGCCAGGCTGTCGAGGCGGCCTACCCCATTCCACCGGGTGTCGTCGGCCACGTGCCCAACTGGAAGAGCACAATCAAGTATGATCCGGCCGCTGCCAACGCGCTGCTCGACCGCTTCGGCTACCGGAAGGGTCCCGACGGCTGGCGCACCTGGCCCGACGGCAAGCCGATGACGATCAAGTACGCGTCGCGCCCCGACACGCTTGGACGGCAGCAGGAGGAAATGGTCAAGAAGTCCTACGACGCGATCGGCGTGAGGATGGATGGCGTCAAGGACAAGTTTCCCGAACTGCTGAAGCTCGAGAAGCAGTGCAAGCTCTACAGCCGTACGGCGGCGTGGATCGCCGACTATCCGGACGGCGACAATTTCATGCAGCTGTTCTACGGCCCCAATTCGTACCAGAGCAACAACGCGTGCGCGACGATTCCCGAGTACGACGCGCTGTACAGGAAATCCGTGAGGACGCCGCCGGGACCCGAGCGCGACCGGATGTACCAGGAGATGACGCGGATCCTCGAAGGCTACGCGCCGCACCGGATGACCACCAGCCGCTACCGCAACCAGCTGATCCAGCCGCGCGTCGAAGGCTACCGCAAGCACCCCATCCTGACGTCGACGTGGCAGTACATCGACGTGGCGCCCAGCAACAACTGATTGCCTGCACGACACACGGTTTTTCGTAAAAGACTTTTCTACCGGGAATCGACCGGCTTTGCCGGCGATTCCCGGGTTGCTCAAAACGGACAAAAGTAG
>JBDTNR010000359.1:0-4304 GCA_039933655.1 Betaproteobacteria bacterium
AAGCGCACCATCGCCGCCTTCGAATCCAGCATCGCCTCGTCCATGTTGACGTCGACGATCTGCGCGCCGCTCGCCACCTGCTGGCGTGCGACCTCGACCGCGCCTGCGAAGTCGCCGCCGAGGATCAGCTTGGCGAACGCGCGCGAGCCGGTCACGTTCGTGCGCTCGCCGACGTTGACGAACAGCGATTCGGAAGTGATCAGCAGCGGCTCGAGGCCGGACAGGCGCATGACACGGGACATGAACGGAATATCGCTTTCGATTGGCTTCCCGCACCCGCGCGCGGGTGCGGGTACGGGTCAGGACGCGGGTGGGTGTACACGAGTGCCCTCACCCAACCCTTTCCCCCTGCGGGGGCGAGGGCAGTTTCCTATGCAGCAGTGTCGGCCGTCTCCTCGCGCGGCAGCGTGCGCGGAGGCAACGATTGCACGGCGTCCGCGATCGCGCGGATGTGCGCGGGCGTGGTACCGCAGCAGCCGCCGACGATGTTGACGAAACCGCTGCGCGCGAAGTCGGACAAAAGGCGCGACGTTTGCGCCGGCGTCTCGTCGTAGCCCGTATCGGACATCGGGTTGGGCAGGCCGGCGTTGGGATAGCACGACACGAACGTATCGGCGACGCGCGCGATCTCCTCGATATACGGCCGCATCAGCGCCGCGCCGAGCGCACAGTTGAGGCCCACCGCCAGCGGCTTCACGTGGCGCACGGCGTTCCAGAACGCCTCCGGCGTCTGGCCCGACAGCGTGCGGCCCGATGCATCGGTGATCGTGCCGGAGACGATGATCGGCAGCCGCTGTCCGATACGCTCGAAGTAGGTGTCGACGGCGAACAGCGCCGCCTTCGCGTTCAGCGTGTCGAAGATCGTTTCCACGAGAATCAGGTCGGCGCCGCCTTCGGCGAGGCCATGGACCGCCTCGTCGTAGGTCGCGACCAGCTCGTCGAACGTGACGTTGCGCGCACCCGGGTCGTTGACGTCGGGCGAGATCGACGCCGTGCGATTCGTGGGACCCATCGCGCCTGCGACGAAGCGCGGCTTGTCGGGCGTGCGCGCCGTCCACGTGTCGCAGCATTCGCGCGCGATTCGCGCGGCGGCGAAGTTGATATCGAACACGTGGCCCTGCATGCCGTAGTCCGCCTGCGCGATGGCGGTGGCGCTGAACGTGTTCGTCTCGATGATGTCGGCGCCGGCGGCGAGATACTCGTCGTGGATCGCGCGGACGACCTCCGGCTGCGTGAGGACGAGCAGGTCGTTGTCGCCCTTCAGGTCATGCGCGTGGTCGTGAAAGCCCCCGCGGAAATCGGACTCCGAAAGCCGGTGCTGCTGGATCATCGTGCCCATCGCGCCGTCCATGATCAGGATGCGTTCGCGCAGCAGGCGCGTCAGGACATTGGTGCGATCGGGTTGCATGGCGGAATAGGGTGACGGCAGTCGGGGCAAGGCATTGAATTTTAGCATTATCTTGTCCGGCCGACCGCGTGTTGCGCGAACGCTGCGCCGACGGCGCGGGCCCATGGCGGCCCGCGGCGCGCATGCTAATCTATCCCGCCATGAAACACTTGAAACCCAAGGACGCGCAGGGTCTCCTGCAGAGCAATCCGCAAGCGGTGTTCGTCGATTGCCGCAGCGAGATGGAGTATTTTTTCGTCGGACATCCGGTCGGCGCCCAGCACGTCGCGTGGAACGACGGCCCCGATTGGGACATCAATCCGCACTTCGTCGGGCAGGTGAAGAAAATCGCCAGCATGAGCCGGCCCGTCGTCCTGATCTGCCGCAGCGGCCACCGGTCGGTCGACGCGGGCTTAGCACTCGAGAAGGCCGGCTTCGCCGAGGTCTACAACATCGTCGACGGCTTCGAAGGCCCGCTCGACGACAGGCATCATCGCGGCACGAAGTCCGGCTGGCGCATGGAAGGCCTGCCGTGGGAACAGCTGTAGCCTGATGTGCCGGCCTTCGGCCCGCTGAGCGCACTGTTCCGCGACGCGGGGCAGTCGCGCGCCCCGGACGCGGAATTCGCGTGGTACGCGCAACGCCTGCCTGCCGATGCGGGACTGATTCTCGACGTAATGTGCGGCGCGGGCCGCGTGCTGGTGCCGCTCGCCTTACTCCCCCGCAAGATCCACGGCGTCGATGCCTCGGCCGCGATGCTCGCGCGCTGCGAGGAAAAACTGGCCGCCGCCGGCACTGCCGCACCCGTGTTTCGGCAGGACATCGTGCAGATGAACCTGCCGTTCCGCTACGGCTGCGCCTTCATCGCCGGCGGGGCGTTCCAGTTGATCACCGATCCCGCCGCCGCCGCCGCCGCGCTCGAACGCGTGCGGGCGCACCTCGTCGATCCGGGGATTCTCGTCGTCGATTGCCGGGTGCCGGCGGCGGCCGTGCAACGGCTGGGCGCCCCGCTCATCGAAGTGCGCACCGTCAAGCTGGTCGACGGATCGCAGATCGCGCTGCGCTCGGAAACGGTCTGGACCGCGGAGGCGCAGCTGGTCCGCGCCGCCAACCGCTACGCGCACCGCCGCGGCGCGCAGCGGCTCGCAGAGGAACACGAAACCGTGCAAGGCACGTGGTACGCGCCCGGGGAGATCGCGGATCTCGTCCGCGCGGCGGGCTTTCACGACGTGACGACCGGGCCCTCGGGCGCGATCGTCGACGAGGGTGAAGCGTTTGCAGTAATGGCGCGGGCTTAGGGGCCTTAGGGGTCAGAGCCAAACCTAGTATCGCGACCGGCATGCCCAAAGCGTCCGCGGTGCGAACGCTTGGCTCTGACCCCTAATCCGGAGCGAGCGCTTGGCTCTGACCCCGAACCCAGACCAAAGCTTGGCTCTGACCCCTAACCCGCGGTGCGAAAGCCTGGCACTGACCCCATTTCACCAACTTCCCGAACTGCCGCCGCCTCCCGAGCTGCCGCCGCCGCCGGAGAAGCCGCCGCCCGACGACGACGAACTGCCGGACGACCAGCCCGACGAACTGCTGCCGCTGCTCATCGTGAAGCCGCCGATCGTCGCCGTTCCCTTGGACTTCAGGTCCTTCTTCGCCTTGTCGTACCAGCTCGTGCGGCTGATGATCAGCTTGGCGATCGGATACCCGACGACGTAGACCGTCAACAGCATCAGCGTACCTTTCACGCCGACGATGATGATCGGGAACATCGCCCAGAACGGAATCAGGAACAGGTAGAGGAACCAGCCCACGCCGGGCGTCATGATGCCGATGATCGTAAAGAGGCCGATGATGCCGAAGATGAACGCGCCGAGCAGGATGCGCATCGGCCACGGCGGCAGCTCGGGATCGTCGATGCCGATGTCGAAGAGATTCCTGGAGCCGCCCGACCCCGGGTTCGAAGACGGCTCGGCGGCGGGCTCGGCGCCGCCTTCGAGTCGCGCGACGACGGCGCGGGCGCCATCCTCGATGCCACCGTCGAAGTCGCTGGACTTGAACTTTGGCGTCATGTCGTTGCGGATGATGCGGCTTGACTGCGCGTCGGTCAGCGTGCCCTCGAGGCCGTAGCCGACCTCGATGCGCATCTTGCGGTCCTTCGGCGCGACGACGATCAGCACGCCGTTGTCCTTGCCCTTCTGGCCGAGCTGCCATTCCTTGAACACGTTGTTTGCATATTCCTCGATGCTGTCGTCGCCGGTCGTGGGCACCGTCAGCACCACCAGCTGATTGGTGGTCTTCTGCTCGTGGTCCTTCAGTATCGTCGTCAGGCGCTCGCGCGCCGCCGGCGACAGGATCTCGGCATTGTCGACGACGCGGCCGGACAGGTACGGCACGTCGGTCGCCCAGGCGCCCGCAGTGAACGCCGCCGCCATCCACCACGCGAGGACGCGAACGATCATGGCCCGGGCTCCTCCAACGGCTGGTCGGCGAAAACGTTGCCGCTGCCACGCGTGATGCCCTTGCCCGCGAGCAGCTCGCTGGTGGCGTCGAGTCCCGCCAGCACCGCCGCGCCCGTCTCGCCAGCAGCCAGGTGCTGCGTCATCCGCGCGATCACCGCGTCCCATTCGGTGGCGTCGACCTGTGACCGCAGGCCGGTGTCGGCCAGCACGACGACGCGGCGCTCGAGCAGGCTGACGACCATCAGTATCGCCGTGCGCTGCGGAGTGGCGAACAGCTGGCGCTCGAGGAACTGCACGCGCGCGTACTGGCCCACTTCCAGCGTCGCCCGGGATTCGCGCAGGAACAGGCGCGCAAACGCCGGCAAGTACACGCTCGCGAGCGCGCCAAGCGCGCCGCTTCCCAGAGTGGCCAGCACCGCCGACAACACCGCCCCGGCGGTCGTCCAGTCCGGCCGCAGGATGTCGCC
>JBDTNR010000360.1:0-4289 GCA_039933655.1 Betaproteobacteria bacterium
ACGTCACGGTCGAATCGTTCGGGGACGACGGCGCGGGTCGCTTCACGGGCACGAGGCAAACGTTGAAAAGCATCAAGAGCAACCTCCTCGCCTTCGCGGTCCTGGCCACGCTCATTCCTTCCGTGGGTCTCGGGCTCCTGTCGTTCCTCCGATACCAGGACGTGATCAACGACAACGCCCGGCAGGAACTGCGCGCGGCCGCGCGCGACGCGAGCGGCGAACTGACGCAGTGGCTGCGGGAGCGTGTCCACGAACTCCGCGCGCTCGCCGCCGCGAACACGTTGAGCGAAGGATTGGGCGCCGGCGATCGCTTGTCCGCGTCAACGCGCATCGGCCCCCCGGACCTCGCACTCTACCTGCGCTCTGTCGACGACAAGCTCGACCCGGTGCTCGAGCTCATGCTGTTCGACGCGTCCGGCGCAGCGATCGCCGGCAGCGGCGCCACCCCCGGGCCCGCCGTGCAGCCGTCGACGTGGCCCGCCGCCGCCGCGATCGACGGCATCGTCGTCGCCCCACCCCGCTTCGATCCGGTACGCGCCACCGCGACGGTGACGGTGGCGGTGCCGGTGCTGTCCCCCCGCAACGAAACGATTGGCGCATTGGCGGCGGTACTCGACCTCTCTGCGGTGCAGTCGCGGCTGCAAGGCGGTGCCCTGCCAACGCCGGTGGAACTCGCCCTGCTCGCGACCGATGGCACCCCGCTCGTCAGCAACCGCGGACCGATCGCCGACCTGAAGCCGCTCGACCCCACCGCGCTGACGCTGCTGCGCGCGCAGCCCGGCGAGCCGATGACGCTCGTCGGCCTGCGTCAACGCGACGCGCTGGCGGTGGCCGATGCACCGCGCGGGCTTTCGCTGGTCGTCGTCGCCGAGCGCGATCACGCCGAGATGTTCGCCGCCTGGCTGCAGCTGCTCCAGCTCTTCGTGCTGCTGGTTGCCGGACTGATGCTGCTGGTCGGCGTCGTCGCGTACTGGATGGGCCGCTCGATCGTCACGCCGCTCAACGCGCTGACCGCTGCGGCCGGCGATGTCGCCCGCGGCAAGCGTTCGACGCCGCTGCGCGACGAATCCGCCGACGAGATCGGCCGACTGACGCGCGTGTTCAACCTGATGGTCGAGCGCCTGCGGCGCAGCCACGCCGACGTGGAGGCGGCCAACCAGGCGTTGCGCGACCAGAACGAATTGCTGGAGACGCTGGCCACCACCGACAGCCTGACGGGCTTGTCTAACCGCAAGCGGTTCGACCAGAGGCTGGCGGTCCAGTTCGCGCGCTTTCGCGAAGACCGCGTGACCTTCGCGCTGCTGATGATCGACATCGACAACCTCAAGGCCATCAATGCCGACTATGGGCGCGTGGCCGGCGACGAGGTCGTCCGCAAGGTCGCGGCGATCCTCCACCAGACCGTGCGACCCGTCGACCAGGTCGCACGCTTCGGCGGCGAATCGTTCGTCGCCCTGCTGCCGGATGTTCCGGTGGATGCGGCGATGGACATCGCCGAGCGCATCCGCTCCGTCGTCGACGCGCCGGGTTTGCTCGTCGGCAAGCAGACGACGGCGGTGACCGTGAGCATCGGCGTCGCGCAGAGCCGCGACGGCGACGACGGTCCGGAGACGATCGTGTTTCGCGCCGACCATGCGCTGCACGGGGCGCAGCGCGCCGGCGGCAACCGCGTGCAGAGCGCGATGTGACGTCGCGCGCGACGGGAGCGCCCGCGTACCGCCTAGCGCACGCCGAGCTGGTTCTGGTTGATCCAGCCGGCGCGGCCGTCGGCGACGGTCACGCGCAGCCAGCCGTCCTGCCACGCATTCGCGAAGACACGGCTGTCCTCGTCGACGATGCTCAAGATCGGGGCGCGGCGATGGGGCTGCCGCCGCAGGTTGCTGCCGATCGTCACCCGCAACGGAATCGTCACCTGCAACGCCGTCTCGCCGCGCGGGGAATTCCCCGACTGCGCGGTCGCCACCACCGCGAGCAATGCCTCCGCCTGCGCCGCCCGCTCCATGGCCAGCGCATAGTCGCGCTGCGCGAACGGTGCGGCGGTCGCGGCGTGGAAGCCTGACGCCATCGCGATCAGCGGCGCCGTCGCCGGGGACGTCGGTGCGGCGCGCAGCGCGGCGAGCGTCACTTCGACTTCGGCGATGTAGGACGCGGCATCCGCCTGCGTGGCGAGGCGGCGCGTCTTTTCCCTGGCGCGCGTGACTTCACGCGTGGAATCCTGCAGCGACTTCGCCTGCTCGCGATTCGTGTTGCGCAGGTCGCGCAGGTCGGCGTCGCGCGCGGCAAGTTCCTGCCGCAGCCGCGCGATTTCGCGGTTCTGGTCGTCGCAGGTCGGGCATGCGCGCTCAGGTGCGGGCACTTCGACGATAAGCGGAGCCGGCGGCGGAGGTGGCGGTTCCGGCGGCGCGGTAGCGCAACCGGCCAGCGCGACCACCAGCAAGCCGACGATGCCGCGACGCGGCTGCGCGCTGCGCGGCGCGGCGGCACCGTGCGGCATGCGTAGCGCGAAGAGGGCCTTCATCGTTGCATTACACCACAGGGGCCGCGCGATCCCGGTGGCGTCGCGTGCACCGCCAAGGCGCGTCATGGTGCCGTCGACCTGTCGCTGCCTGCGCCGGCACCGACACCACGGCGGATGCTGCCGATTCCGCGCGCGGCCGCCGGCGGTACAGCATGGGCGCTCAAGCTTGCGGGCGCATCCGATCGATGGCCTCGAAATGGCGGCGCGCGAACTTGAGCAACTCGCCATCGGATGGATGATCCACCGTCTCCACGCTGACGACGCGCGCGGCGATTGCCGGCGCATGCGATTGCAGATGCTTGAACAATTGCAGCTTCGCCATGGCGGGACCGACGATCAGAATCTCGCCGGCATCCTTGATCGCGTTCTCCACGGCGTGGTAGTAGGCCTGGTCTTCCGGCGTCTTGCCGGAGCCGATCGCCCCCTGCTTGTGATGCACCTGTTCATGCCTGGACTTCGGATGCAGGACGCTCTTCTCGGCATCAGTGGGGCTGAACTCGATGACGTGCGCTTCGTGGTGATCGATCCAGACGACGCAGTGAAAGTGGCTCATGGGCGAAAAGCGCCTTGCAATGAAGGACGGTGATTATACCGTTCGGGTGCGGCGCGACTTGGGTGCCGGAGGTCCGGGGCGCCACGCGACGTTGCAGCGATACGCGGGCGCTGTGGCGCGGGTCAGACGTGCGCCCGCCTTCTCGCTGTCGAGATGCCCGATCTGCGCGGCGGGATGACGCTGGCCGGCAACGGCGTCCGCGGGCATCGCCGCCCCCAACTCGGCGGCGGCGGCGGGCGACAGTGATACGGCGAGCGCACCCAGCGCCTCGATCAGGCGATCGCGGCGGCGTGCGCCCACCAGCGGTACGATGGCGGCGCCCTTCGCCGCCACCCGCGCGAAGTGGCGCCGGCGATCACCCCCGCGCGGGCGACCATTCCGCGCGTCGCGGCGGTGTGCGGCTCGAGCCGGGTCGTTGCGCAGTGGTTCGACGTCCTGCATCAGCGCGCGGATGCCGTCATCGTTGCGGCCGCGTCGGCGCGACGCCGCGATCCCCGGCGGCTTCCACGTGCCCTCCCCAGGCGGCAGGATGGATGGCGGCGTGTCCTTCGGCCAGTACAGCCGCATCAACAGATGGATCGTGCCGTCGGGCGCCGGCAGCCAGTTGGCTTCCTGCGCCCTGCCCGGCGACTTGTTCTGGATGTAGAGCGTCAGGGAACCATCCGGACTCCTTCTTGCCGCAGCCCGATGACCAGCATCGGCGCGGCCGCGCACACGATCCGTTACGACTTGCTGGCCATCGCCACGAGCTGGTCGAGCGCGGTGCCCCAGCCCTCGTGAAACCCCATTTCCTCGTGCTGCTTGCGGGCGGCTTCGTCACCGTGCATGACGAGCGCCGTGTACTTCGTGCCCTTGCCATGCGCGGCGAGGGAAATGACCGCCGTGACCGCGAAGTGCGCGCAGTCGGCGGCGTTGGCATCCACCGGGCCGGCCGGCCGGAAGCCCGGCGCCAGCGCGTTGGTCCACGTTAGGCGCTCGTTGGGGATCACCTCGAGATAGCACCCGCTGTTCGGAAACTCCTGCCCTTCCGGCGAACGCATCACCGTCCGGAAAATGCCGCCGGGGCGGAGGTCGATCTCGCAGTCGATCGTCGTCCACGGGGCCGGCGTGAACCACTGCTTGATCTGCGCGGGGATTGTCCATGCGCGCCACACCAGTTCCGGCGGCACGTCGACGATTCGTTCCAGGACGAGGTCCAGTTTGGGGTTGGGCGGGCGG
>JBDTNR010000361.1:0-4287 GCA_039933655.1 Betaproteobacteria bacterium
CCGCGCAACAGCGATGCGGCGCGCAACGCCACATCACCGCATCCGATCAACAGTACCCTGATCACGCTTCGGACAATGGACCGGGCCTTCGAGACGCCAGGCGCGGAATCTTCACTATGACGTTCCAGATTACCATAAAGCCCAGCGAGCACGCTTTCGCCTGCGACGACGGCGAGACCGTGCTCGCGTCGGCGATGCGCAACGACCTCATGCTGCCGTACGGCTGCCGCAACGGCGCGTGCGGGACGTGCAAGGGCAGGATCCTGGCCGGTGACGTTGACTATGGCGTTCACCAAGCCTCGACGCTCACCGACGACGAGAAGCGGATGGGCCTCGCGCTGTTCTGCTGCGCCAGGCCGCTGACCGACCTCGTCATCGAGGTCCGCGAGGTGCGCCGCGCCGGCGACATCCAGATCAAGCGACTGCCGTGCCGGATCGAATCGATCGACAAGGTGGCGGGGGACGTCGCGGTCGTCCGCTTCAAGCTGCCGGCCAACGAAAGGCTCCAGTACCTCGCGGGCCAATACATCGACTTCCTGCTGAAGGACGGCAAGCGCCGCAGTTTTTCGCTGGCAACTCCGCCGCACGACGACAAGCTGCTCGAGCTGCACATCCGCCACATCCCCGGCGGCTTTTTTTCCGACGCGCTGTTCACGCAGTACAAGGGGCGAGAGATCCTCCGCTTCGAAGGGCCGCTCGGCTCGTTCTACCTGCGCGAGGAATCGGACAAGCCGATCGTGTTCGTCGCCGGGGGCACCGGCTTCGCGCCGATCAAGGCGATGATCGAGCATGCGCTGTTTCACCACCTCGACCGGCAGATGGTGCTGTACTGGGGGGTGCGCGGATTGGCGGACCTCTACCTGCCCGAGATGCCCGGAAGCTGGCAGGCCGCGCACCCGAACTTCACGTTCATCCCGGTGCTGTCGGAGCCGCGGCCCGAGGATGCTTGGCCCGGGCGCACCGGATTCGTCCACCAGGCCGTGATGGCGGATTTTCCGGATCTGTCCGGCTATCAGGTGTACGCCTGCGGGGCGCCGGCCATGATCGACGCCGCGCGCCGCGACTTCACGCAGCGCTGCCAGCTGCCCGCCGCCGAGTTCTACGCCGACAGTTTCACGTACGCGGCCGAGACCGAGGCGCGCCCCTAAGGGGATGCCGGCGGTGCCGGCTTGATGCCGGACAAGAAACGACCCAGCGGCGTTGGCCCCCGCCGTCCGTCCGGCTATGATGCGAGCCGTCCCAAGCCAAGATACTCGCCAACAGGTTGCCGCGCATGCTCCATGGTCAACGCGTCGTCGTCGTGATGCCCGCGTATCGCGCGGAACGCACGCTTGCCGCGTGCTATCGCGCGATTCCCCATGACATCGTCGACGCCGTGCTGCTGGTCGACGACGCGAGCGACGACGCCACGATCGCCGTCGCCGAAAGCCTCGGGCTGTCCACCATCCGCCACGCGATCAACGCGGGCTACGGCGCGAACCAGAAGACCTGCTACCGCGAGGCGCTGCGCGCCGGCGCCGACATCGTCGTGATGGTGCATCCCGACTACCAGTACGAGCCGCGGCTCATCACCGCGCTGGCGTCGCTCGTCGCCGCGGGCGTCTACGACGTCGCGATCGGCTCGCGGATGCTCGGACGGACGGCCCTCGCCGGCGGCATGCCGCGCTACAAGTATTACGCCAACCGTGCGCTCACCGCCTTCCAGAACGTGGTGATGGGCGCCAGGCTTTCCGAGTATCACACGGGCTTTCGCGCCTTTTCCCGCCGCGTGCTCGAGACGCTGCCGCTCGGCGCCAATTCGGCGGACTTCCTGTTCGACAACCAGATGCTCGCGCAGGCGCTGGCGTTCGGCATGCGCATCGGCGAAGTATCGTGCCCGACGCGTTACTTCGAGGATGCGAGCCAGATCAGTTTCCGCCGCTCGGTGGTCTACGGCCTCGGCGTGCTGCGCACCAGCCTGTCGTACCGGATGTGGCGGTGGGGCCTCGCCTCGCCGCGGATCTTCTCGGCGCGGCCCGAGTACAGGATCACCATCCCCGCCACCGCCGACCCCGCGCGCGCCAGCGTATGAGCCGGCGGCCGAAGCGCGAACGCGGCGACGTCGCGTGGCTCGCGCTTGCGCTCGGCGCGCTTGCCGGCGGCGCCTGGCTGCGCATCCGCGGCGTCGGCAGCCAGTTCATCATCGACGACGAGTGGCACGCGCTGCACAAGGTCCTGCGCGCCGACATGCTCGACATCGTCACCCATCTCGACTACGCCGATTACAGCATTCCGCTGACCGTCTACCTCCGCTGGCTGCACGACACGATCGGCGTCACCGAATGGGGGATGCATGCGCCGATGCTTGCTGCGGGAATCGCGCTGATCGTCGTGGCCCCCTGGCTCGCGCGGGCCTGGACAACACCGGCCGTGCGCGCGACCTGGGCGGTGCTGCTCGCGGTGTCGCCGCTCCTCGTCTACTTCAGCCGGACCGCGCGTCCCTATGCGCTGACCACGCTCGCCGCGGTCATGGCGCTCGTCGCGTTCGAACGCTGGTGGCGCGGCAACCGCCACCACGGGGCGTGGGGCGCGACCTACGTCGCCGCGACCTTCGCCGGCGGCTACCTGCACATGACGTCGCTCGCTTTCACGCTGTCGCCGTTCATCTATTTCGGCGTGCGCGCGATGATGCACGACCGCGATGCGCTGCCGCGGCTCGCCCGGATGGGCGCCATCACCGCGCTTCCGCTGGCGCTCGCGCTGCTGCCGCCGGTGATCAACGACTGGTTCATGTTCACCGCGAAGGCAGGTGTCGACTCCGTCACTCCGGCAAGCGGCTACCGCACGCTGCTGATGCTCTCCGGCAGCGCCCACGCGGCCGTGGCCGCGCTGCTTATGGCGTGCGCGATCGTCGGCGCACACGGCTTTTGGCGCCGCGACTCCGAGCTCGCCGGTTACGTGTTCGCCACCGCCGCGTTCGGCACGCTGGCGATCGTCGCCGCGCGTCCGAACTGGGTGATGCATCCGCCGGTACTCGCGCGCTACCTGGCGCCGCTGCTGCCGATGTTGCTGCTGCTCGCCGCCGAAGGCGCCGTCGCGTTGCTGCCCGCGCGCGGCGCGGCGCTGCGGATGCCGCTCATCGCGCTCGTCGGAGGCGCGCTATGGGCCGCCGGGCCGCTGCCGGCGCAATTGTGGGAACCCAACCAGTTCTCCGGGCACCTTAAGTACCAGTTCGACTACGACGATGCGCACAATCCCTATGTGCAGCACGCCCCGGTGGAGCCGGTGCCCGCGTTCTATCGCCAGCTCGCGCGGTTGTCGCCCGGGTCGCTCACGCTGATCGAGGCGCCGTGGCGGCTCGAGTCGCACTTCAATCCGCATGCGTGGTATCAGCAGATCCACCGGCAGAACCTGCTGATCGGCATGACGACGCCGCTGTGCGGCACGAGCAACTTCGGCGAATACCCCGAATCGAGTACCGGCATGCGGCTCAAGCACTTCGCCCACCTGACGGCGGTGCTGCGTGGCCGCGACTACGGTGCGGACTTCCTCGTCATGCACGTGAAGCCGTGGTCGACGCCGCCGGCCGCGATCGTGCCGTGGCCGGACGTCGCGCGCTGCCTGCCGGCGATCGAAGCCGCGCTCGGCCCCGCGGTGTTCCGCGACGACCGCATCGTCGTGTTCAAGCTCGAGCGAAAGGAATCCGGCGGAGTGCCGAAGGCGCCGCCGCGCTGACAACGCGCATTAGCGGCGCAGGTGATCGAGCTCGATCAGCGAGCGCTTCAGCGCCGCCGCGAGATGCGTGTTCGCGAGCTCGGCGCGCCCCAGGCGCCCATGCAATTCGCCCAGCGCTACTTGCGTGCGCCAGTGGTCGTCGAGGGCGAGGCTCGCCTCGAAGTACGTCTGCGCCTTGCCCCAGAGCGACTCACGCTCGCACAGCATGCCGAGCGCATACAGCAGCGTGGCATCGTGGTCGTGCGCGGCCAGCCAGCGTTCGGCCGTTTCGAGCTGCCGCGTCGAGTCGCTCGTCCTGCACTGCGCATAGAGGACGACCAGGTCGGAACTAAAGTCGCGCTCCAGGCAACGGACGATGATCTCGGCCGCCTCGCGGTCGCCGCCGAGCGCCAGGAAGCTGGTGGCGGCCGCCCGCGCCACCTTCGGATTCAGCCGATCCGTTTCCGACAGCCGGCTCCAGTACGTCCGCAACCCCGCGGCATCGACGCGGTAGGCGGCGAGCGCCTGCGCATGCGCGGTCGCGCGAATGAGGTCGCCCTGCGCGGAATCGTAGACACGGCGCTTGACGAGCTG
>JBDTNR010000362.1:0-4280 GCA_039933655.1 Betaproteobacteria bacterium
CCGAGGCGCCGGACCCCGAGGCGCCGGACCGCCAACAATTACAGCTCTGACCCCGATCAGCCGATTTGCGCTTCGCGCCCGGAAAAGGGATCATCGCGCCGCGCTCTCGCATGCCTTGGCGCGCCTTAAGTCTGGTTTAAGCCGATCGGGGCATCCTTACCCAATTTAGACCGCATCCATGGATATCCGTATGCATCGGGCAGGAAGGCGCCCGGCCTTGGCCGGGATGGCAGTGGGCGCGCTGTGGCTGGCCGCCGCCGGTCCGCTGGCGGGCGCGACGCAGGACGCCGGCGCCGCTCGGTCGCCGCCGTCCGCTGCGTCCGCCGCCAAACCGCAGGCGCCGGCCGGCAATACGACGATCGGCACGTGGTCGCATGCGTTCGCCCCGTACGGCAAGCCGAAGTATCCGCCCGGCTTCTCCCATTTCGACTACGTGAATCCGGATGCCCCGAAGGGCGGCACGCTCCAGCTGCAGAACCCGGACCGCCGTTCGAGCTTCGACAAGTTCAACCCGTTCACGATCAAGGGCCAGTCGCCCGCCGGCCTGACGACGCTGATGTTCGAATCGCTGGCGATCCGCTCCGGCGACGAGCCGGGCACGATCTACGGCCTCGTTGCCGAAGAGATGCTGATCGCGCCCGACAAGTCGTCGGTGACGTTCCGCCTGAACCCCAAGGCGAAGTTCACCAACGGCGATCCGGTCACCGCGGCGGACATGAAGGCCGTCTACGACACGCTGACCGGGAAGGGCGTGGCGCCCGGCGTCAAGGTCAAGCTCTCCGGCATCGAGCGCGCCGTCGTGCTCGACGACCGCACGATCCGCTTCGACCTGAAGGAACGCGTCGACGACTCGATCTACAACACGGCGGGTCTGCCGGTCTTTTCGCGCAAGTGGGTGCAGAACGCCGACGGCACACCGAAGAAGTTCGACGAGATCGTCAACGAGTATCCGATCACGTCCGGCCCGTACACGATCGCCGCCACCGACGCGCCGCGCCGCATCGAGTTCGCACGCGACCCCAACTACTGGGCGAAGGACCTCGGCGTGTCGAAGGGGCAGTACAACTTCGACCGGATCATCTACCGCTATTACCAGGACAACGCCATCGCGATGGAGGCGTTCAAGGCGGGCGAGTTCGATTTCCTGATGGAATACTCGGCGCGCCGCTGGGCGCGGCAGCACAGCGGACCCAAGTGGGCCGACGGCCGCATCATCCGCGAGGAGTTTCCGAGCGGCTTCGGCATGGGCTTCCAGTCGTACGTGCTGAACACCCGGCGTCCGGTGCTGCAGGACCGCCGCGTGCGCCAGGCGATCAACCTCGCATTCGATTTCGAGGCCATCAACGTCTACAAGCAGTACAAGCGCACCAACAGCGTGTTCTCGAATTCGGAATTTGCGATGAAGGGCCTGCCCGGTCCGGGCGAGCTCGCGCTGCTCGAGCCTTTTCGCAAGGACCTGCCGCCCGAGGTGTTCGGTCCCGCCTGGGTGCCGCCGCGGTCGGACACGTCCCCTAACGCGCTTCGGGAAAACCTGAAGAAGGCGCGGGCGCTGCTCGAGGAGGCGGGGTGGAAGGTCGGCGCGGACGGCATCGCGCGCAACGCCAAGGGCGAGCCGCTCGAGTTCGAGTTCCTGGATACCGGCGACGCGCCGGGTCGCGCCGAGGCGGTATTCGAGCGCAACCTCGCCAAGATCGGCATCGTGCTCAAGTCTCGCCTGGTCGATTTCTCGCTGTTCCGCAAGCGGCTCGAGACGTTCGACTTCGACATGGTGATGATCAAGATCGGCGATTTCACGCTGCCGGAGCCCGCGGACTTCAAGGCGCAGTACGCGAGTGTCAATGCCGACGTCCAGGGCGGCGACAACTACCGCGGTGTCAAGAATCGCGCGATCGACCACATCGTCGACAAGATGGAGCAGGCGCAGACGATGGAGGAGCTGACCGACGCCGCGCGCGCGCTCGACCGCGTGATCATATTCGAGTACTACCAGGTGCCCGATCTCTACGGCGGCAGTAACCGCGTGTCGCGCTGGGACAGGTTCGGCATTCCCAAGGTCGTGCCCAAGTACTATACGATCGCCACGCCCAGCGACTGGCTGCAGTGGGCGATCACCGCATGGTGGGCGAAGGACGCCGACAGGAACGCGATCGCCAAGCACTAGCCGCAGGACCTCTTTCTTTCCAGCCATTCCCCAACGCGCCGAAACGCATCGACGATGCTCACCTATATCCTGAAGCGGCTGCTGCTGATGATCCCGACGCTCCTCGGCGTGCTGACGCTGACCTTCATCGTCATTCAATTCGTACCGGGCGGACCGGTGGAGACGCTGCTCGCCGAGGCTCGCGCCGGCGCCGGCGGCGACCAGGCGAGCTTTCAGGCACGCCGCGACCTGGATGCCAAGCAGGTCGCTGAGCTGAAGGCGCTCTACGGCTTCGACAAGCCGCCGCTCGAACGCTATTTCGCGATGCTGAAGAGCTTCGCGCAGTTCGACCTGGGCAAGAGCTTCCTGCGCAACAAGGATGTCTGGTCGCTGATCAAGGAAAAACTGCCGGTGTCGATCAGCCTGGGGCTGTGGACGTTCCTGCTCTCGTACCTGATCTCGATTCCGCTCGGCGTGGCCAAGGCGGTGCGTGAAGGCACGCGCTTCGACACGCTGACGACGCTGCTGGTGCTCATTGGCTACGCGATCCCGGGCTTCGTGCTCGGCGTGCTGCTGATCGTGCTGTTCGCCGGCGGCAGCTTCCTCGACTGGTTCCCGCTGCGCGGACTGACGTCCGACAACTGGGCGACGCTGTCCTGGCCGGCCAGGATCCTCGACTACCTGTGGCACCTGGTGCTGCCGCTGGCGTGCTACGCGATCGGCAGCTTCGCCATCATCACGACGCTGACCAAGAACACGTTCGTCGAGGAAATCCGCAAGCAGTACGTGCTGGTCGCCCGCGCCAAGGGCCTGTCCGAGCGGCGCGTCCTCTACAAGCACGTGTTCCGCAATGCGCTGATCCCGATCGTCACCGGCTTTCCGGCGGCGTTCGTCGGCGCGTTCTTCACCGGCTCGCTGCTGATCGAGACGATCTTCTCCCTCGACGGGCTGGGCCTGCTGGGCTACGAGTCGATCGTCCGCCGCGACTATCCGGTGGTGCTCGGCACGCTGTATTTCTTCACGCTGATCGGACTCGTCGTCAAGCTGGTCGGCGATCTCCTGTATGTTGCCGTCGATCCGCGCGTCCAGTTCGCGGCCGTGGCCAAATGAGCACGCCGGCCGTCGAAATGGATCTCGGTGCCGCCGCGGCGCCGGCCGCCGTGCCGCGGGCGACGTCGCTGTCGCCGAACCAGCGCGCCTGGGCACGGTTCAAGCGCAATCGCTTAGGCTACGTGTCGCTGATCGTGTTCGCCGCGATGCTGGTGCTGGCGGTGTTCGCCGAGGTCGTCTCCAACGACCGGCCGCTCGCCGCGCGCTACGATGGGCAGTGGTACTTCCCGATCTTCAACAACCAGCCGGAGACGACGTTCGGCGGCGACTTTTCGACACCGACCGAGTGGGACGACACGTTCATCCGCGAGCAGTTCAAAAAGCCCGGCAACATCGCGATCTTCACGTTCAATCGGTGGGGCGCCAACGCGCTCGACTACTACGCGCGGGCGGCCGATCCGGTGCCGCCGAGCCGCGACCATTGGCTCGGTACCGACCAGTCCGGCCGCGACATGACGGCGCGACTGCTGTACGGTTTCCGCGTCAGCATCTTCTTCAGCCTGGCGCTCACTGCCGTGGCGACGTTCCTCGGCATCGTCGTCGGCGCCCTGCAGGGCTACTTCGGCGGCCGCGTCGACCTCGCCACGCAGCGCGTCATCGAGATCTGGAACGCGGTGCCCGAGCTGTACCTGCTGATCATCATCGCGTCGATCTTGAGCCCCTCGCTGCTGCTGTTGGTCGCCGTGTTCGCGCTCTTTGGCTGGATCGGCCTGTCCGATTACGTGCGCGCGGAGTTCCTGCGCAACCGCAACCTCGAGTACGTGAAGGCGGCGCGTGCGATGGGCCTGTCCAACTGGCAGATCATCTTTCGCCACGTGCTGCCCAACTCGATGACGCCGGTCATCACGTTCCTGCCGTTCCGGATGAGCGCGGCCATCCTGTTCCTGACGTCGCTCGACTTCCTGGGCCTGGGCGTCACCGGACTCCCGTCGCTGGGCGACCTGTTGCGGCAAGGCAAGGAGAACCTGGACGCCTGGTGGATCTCGGTGCCGACCTTCGTCGTGCTGTCGCTGACGCTGCTGCTGCTGAC
>JBDTNR010000363.1:0-4279 GCA_039933655.1 Betaproteobacteria bacterium
GGACACGACCGCATGCTTGACGTGGGGCCGCGATCTCGTGGCCTGGTCGAGCGGCCGCCTATTTCAAGCCCCGCGCAACGTCCCGGGCCGACCCGGCAACGGTGGCAGGATACCTTTCCGGGCGACGCGCCTGATCCGTCGCTGGCGCGTTCCGTTGAGAGGAAGGAATGCGGGCCCTCGAGCCCTGAGGCGCCGCAGAAACGAAAACGGAGCCTGACAGGCTCCGTTTTCGCTGGGCGGGAATTGCTTAGCTGCGACGGCGGCGGGCCAGCGCGGCGGCTGCCACTGCGAACCCGAGCAGCGCCAGCGTACCCGGTTCCGGCACGAGGAAGCCCGGGGGGATGTGGCCGGTGATCACGTCCTGCCGATCGCCGTGGGTCAGCGTCATCACCAGGTTGTTGTTGAGGCTGCCGGCGAGCGCCATTTCGTTGACGAAGTCCTGGAACAGCAGTGCGACAGCCGCCGGGACCGCGCTGAACTTGACGGCACCGGTGGCCAGCGCGAAGTCGTCGTTATGCAGGGCTTCCCAAATGCCGAGCTGGATCGCTGCGGCCGTATTCGCGTCGGCCGGGTGCAGCCAGGCGAACGGATCGCCCCCCAGCTCGGAATTCACGGCGCCGAGGAAGTCGCGCATGATCGCCGACGCGCCGTACGAAACGGTGTACGTCGTCGTTCCCCCGATCGTCTGTGCCAGATCGTGACAGTAAGCGAGGAAGTTCGCGGCGCTGTCCACGAGCTCGGATGCGAGGAACGCAGGAGACGTTGCGGTAACCGTTCCGTGGAAGCGACCGGCGTCGGTACCGGTGGTGCCACCCGGATGCGTGACCGTGCCGACGTTGACCGCGCCAGGGGGCGCAAAGATGGAAGGCGCCCACTGCACCGTGATCGTGTCGGCGTACGACGCCCCCGACAGGGCAAACACAGCAACTGCGACCAGACTTTTGAGACCCCTCATGATTTCTCCCAAGCGCACGTTGAATTCAATTTGATACTGCTGTTTAGCAATTGACAGGCCACGTGCGACAACTTGATGAATATTAGAAAAATTCTAGTATTGGGCACGCGATGGACGGTAACGCCGTAAAGGCGTCCGACGAAGCTTTGGGGTTGGTCGTGGCCAGCTCTGGCAGAAGGCTGGCGGCACAGCAAAACGGCGGCCGCATGGCCGCCGTCGGGAATAGAAAATGAATTGCTGCTCTAGGCGCGGCGCCGCACGGCTGCAAGGCCGAGCAGACCCATGGCCAGCAGCGCGATCGTCCCGGGTTCGGGCACGAGGGCGACTTGGCTGAAGCCCTGGAAGTCGAAGCTCGTCAGGCGCTCGCTGTTGCCGTGATTGATTCGAACCCGCAAGGTCATCGAGTAGGTTCCGTCCACCTGGCTCAACCCGTCGAAGCTCGAGAAGAAGGTGTCGGAGCCGTTCGTGCCGTGTCCGATTTCGGTCGTCTGCGCGAACAGGCCGTTGCCGTCGTCGGCAAACATCCACCACGTCACCATTCCCTGCGTCTTGCCAGTGATGTTGCCGAGAAATTGCGCCAGCGCGGGCACCGAGTCGAGTGAAAAGTCGGTGTCGGAGAGTTCAAGGTCGAGGTACGTCCCGCCCGCACCGATGTTCGACGCATTGACCGAATAGCGGAGGGACCCGGGAGAACTGGTCAGGCTGACCATCCAGTGGTTGCCCAGTGTCCCGACATAAGTCATATCCCCGGGGGATTGAGCGACGTTGCGTGCGTCGGCCGCGTTTCCGAGTTGCATGCTGGTCGAGCCGTCGGTGAGGCGAATGATCGGGGCAGCCTGGGAGGCCAGGCCGAGCGACAAGGCGGCCGCAGCGATCAGGGTGCGAAGCAATGGGTTTTTCATGGCGAATCCTCGGGCCGGTTTCAGGTTGCTCCCCTCCGGCGTCCCGTAAAACAGCAGGGTCTGTGCCACCGATACATTCCTCTTTTATTTCAGTCGGGTACTCCTGTCAAGGGCGGTATGAAAGGGGTATTCGTAAAGGCCTCCGCCGGTTCGTCAACAAGTCGGGTCGTACTGGACAAACTTACGTAGGTCCGACGCCCTCGGTCGCGGTTGCCGATTCTGTCAAATCGCCGTTCGACCCTGCGGAATTCGCCATTCGTCCGATACTCGGTCCTAGGGGGGCGGGCCGGAGGAAGGATGTTGCCGAGTTGGATGCACCGAACTCGTAACCACCGCCGACGTTCTGCACGAAATCGCGCGTTCGTCGGCTCACGCGATCCGTTGCCTTGGCCACCACTTCGTGGGCTACACGCCTGCGACGACAGTGCGCCGTGACCTCCTGTCCGCAGTGATATACATGTCATGCGAGTTCCCCGCACAATGGACTCGATGGACCTGCGCACGCGGATTTTCCACTTTAGTACACGACAGCGTGATGTACGGAGTGTATACGCGCTTCGCAGCGAGTTTTTGACCTGCCGTCGTGCATGCTTGGCGAGAAAGTTGGATGTTAATATCGTCAACCTTTGCATTTGTCGCTGAACGGGGGAACACAGATGAAATCGATGATTCACACAGCCTTTCCGTTCCGTGCCGCGTTGTCCGGCGGCAACGTTCGGCGTTCGCTCCTCGCCGTCGCCGCGCTCCTGGTTCTCGGCGCGTGCGCGACCCCGAAGTATCCTGCGGCCCCCGCGGGCGCGGGTGGCGGCGACTACAGCTACCGGATCGGCCCACTCGACACGGTCAGCGTGATCGTGTGGCGCAACCCCGATCTCTCGCTTGCCGTGCCTGTGCGGCCCGACGGCAAGATCACCACGCCGCTCGTGGACGACCTGCAGGCAAGCGGCAAGACCCCATCGGAACTCGAGCGGGACATCGAGAAGGCGCTGACCAAGTTCATTCGTGACCCCGTGGTGACCGTGGTCGTCACGAGCTTCGTCGGGCCGACGAACGAGCAGGTCCGGGTCACGGGCGAGGCGGCGAAGCCGCAGATCCTGGCATTCCGGCGGGACATGACGCTGCTCGATGTGATGATCGCTGTCGGCGGCCTCACCGATTTCGCGGACGGGAACGCAGCCACGATCTACCGGGTGGCGGAAGGGGGGAAGCTCTACAGCGTGCGGCTGCGCGACCTCATCAAGCGCGGCGACATCTCGGCGAATGTAGAGATGCGCCCCGGCGACATTCTCATCATTCCACAGAGCTGGTTCTGATGCGCGCGGTCGACACCGCCGCGCTCCCGGCTTTATCGAGGAGTAAACGATGAACGAAGCGCTGGAGCAGATCCGGCGGCAGCTTCGCGAGATGTGGCACCGGCGCTGGATCGGCCTGACGGCTGCCTGGATTGCTGCGCTGGTCGGCGTTGCCGTGGTGTACCGCATCCCCGAGAGATACGAAGCGACCGCGCGCGTATTCGTCGATACGGAGTCGCTGCTCAAGCCGTTGCTCGCGGGGCTTGCGGTCCAGCCGAATGTCGACCAACAGGTGGGATTGATCAGCCGGACGCTGATCAGCCGGCCGAATGTGGAGAAGGTCGTGCGGATGGCTGACCTGGATCTACGCCTGGCCGGTGACAGCGGGCGCGACGACCTGATCGACTCGGTCACGCGCTCGATCAAGCTCTCCGGCAGCACGCGGGAGAACCTCTATCTGATCACCTATCGCGACAGCGATCCCGAGCAGGCACGCAAGGTCGTGCAGTCGCTGATGACGATCTTCGTCGAGTCGAGCCTGGGCGACAAGCGCCAGGATTCGCGTACCGCCGTCCGCTTCCTCGACGACCAGATCAAGCACTACGAGCAGGCGCTCAATACGGCCGAGAACCGGCTCAAGGAGTTCCGGCTCAAGTACCTCGGCATGGCGAACCGCGAGGGGGGCGGCGATTATTTTTCTCGCATGACGGACGTCGCCCACCAGATCGAGGCGGCGCGTCTCGCCCTGACCTCGGCCGAGCAGTCACGCGACTCGTACAAGCGCGAGCTCGCCGGCGAGCAGCCCACGTACATCGCCGAGCCGGAAGCGGCGACCACGAGCGAATCGGTTCCCGAAATCGACATCCGGCTTGCCGCGCTGAAGCGCGAGCTCGACGAGCTGGCGCGCAAATACACCGACAATCATCCCGATGTCATGGGAACGAAGCGATTGATAGGTGAGCTCGAGGAGCAGCGCAAGACCGAGCTCGCGGCGCGCCGTCAGGCGGCCGCGGCTGCTCCGGTGAGCGTGCGAAGCGGCGAGCGCAACCCGGTATTCCAGCAGCTTCGCATGTCCCTCGCGGAGTCGGAGGCGCAGGTCGCCTCCGCGCGCGCGAAACTGAATGGGCTCG
>JBDTNR010000364.1:0-4253 GCA_039933655.1 Betaproteobacteria bacterium
CCGGATTGTCCGCGCTTGTGCCGCGCCAGCGCCAGAAGTTGCCGGTCGCGCTCGTCCATCCTGCGGTCGCGCTCGGCGGCCGTGGGCGGCGCGCCCAGCGCCGCCACCACGCGCGCTGCCGCAACGCCCGACCAGACCTCCGGCGACGGCGGATCGGCGGCGAGCCGGCGATAGAAGCCGGCGTAGCGTGCGCAGTAGTCGGCCACACCCCCCGGCGCGTTCAGCTCGATCGTCGCGAACGGACCCATGAGCGACCAGCGCAGGCCCAGGCCGTGGGCGATCGTCCTGTCCAGGTCTTCCGGCGACACGTAGCCTTCGCCCACCAGACGCATCGCCTCGGACAGCAGCGCGCCCTGCAGACGATTCAGGATGAAGCCGTCGAGTTCGCGCCGCACGACGACGGGCACCTGCCCGATCTGCATCATCACCGTGCGCGCACGCTCCACGGTGGCCGCGCTCGTCCACGGCGCGCCGCACAGCTCGACGACGGGAATGAGATGCGGCGGATTCACCGGATGCGCGACGAGGCAGCGCGCCCGGCCGGCGAGCGCTTCGGTGAACCGCGACGCCGGAATGGCCGACGTCGAACTCGCGAGCACGGCGGCCGGCGGCGCCAGCGCGTCGAGTTCACGGAACACGGAGGCCTTGACGTCGGCCTCTTCCGGCAGATTCTCCTGCACCCAGTCAGCGCCGGACACGGCATCGGCCAAGCGCTGCACGACGGACACGCGCGCCGCGGCGCCCGCCGCGTCGTCGACGAGCGCGGCGACCTGCTGCTCGGCGAGACTCGACGCAATGTGCGCCCGCGCAATGTCCTGCTGTCCGGCGGCGGCGTCGTACAGCCGCACCTTCCAGCCCGCGCGCGCGAAGACCATCGCCCATGCGCGGCCGATCAGTCCGGCACCGACGATCGCTGCGGTTCGTTCCATGCGTTCCCGTTCCTCTCGCGTCCGGTGGCCGCCGCTCGCGCTGGAGGCGACGGATGCGCGTGCCCGGTGGCGCCGCGCCGGGGCGCCACGGCGGTTATGATCGAAGTGCGCCGGATTGTCCAGTGCGCGCGCCGGTGTTCCGTGTCGTGGCATCGACCCTGGAGCGGCGGGCAGGCGATGCGCATGCGGCACCACAATTTTTGCCGGTGCGGAAATTGCCGTAACATCCGTGGTCCGCCACAACCAACAAGACCTCAGGGAACACCGTGACGCGCAACACCAAGATCGTCGCGACGATGGGTCCCGCCTGCAGCGACCCCGCCGTTCTCCAGCGCATGCTCGCCGCCGGCGTGGACGTCGTCCGCCTCAATTTCTCGCACGGCACCGGCGCCGACCACGCCGCCCGCGCCGAGCTCGTACGCGAATGCGCGCAGCGCCTCGGCCGCGAGGTGGCGATCATGGCCGACCTCCAGGGCCCGAAAATCCGCGTCGGGAAGTTCGCCGCCGGCAAGGTGCACCTGACGCCGGGACAGACGTTCACCCTCGATGCCGAGTGCGAACTGGGCGACGACCAGCGCGTCGGCCTCGACTACAAGGAACTGCCGCAGGATGTCTCCCCCGGCGCGGTGCTGCTGCTGGACGACGGACTCATCCGCCTGAACGTCGAGGCGGTCGATGGCCCGCGCATCATCACCCGTGTCGTGCTGGGCGGCACGCTGTCCAACAACAAGGGCATCAACCGGATGGGCGGCGGCCTCACGGCGCCGGCGCTCACGGCGAAGGACATCCAGGACATGAAGACGGCGGCGACGCTCGAAGCCGACTATCTCGCCGTCTCGTTTCCGAAGAACAAGGAAGACATGTACTTGGCGCGGCAGTTGCTGCGCTCGGCCGGCGGTCACGCGATGCTGATCGCGAAGATCGAAAGGGCGGAGGCCATCACGTTCCTCGAGGAGATCATCGAGGCGTCCGACGGCATCATGGTCGCGCGCGGTGACCTCGCCGTCGAGGTCGGAAACGCGGCGGTGCCCGGGCTGCAGAAGCGGATGATCAAGCTCGCGCGCGAGCGCAACAAGCTGACGATCACCGCGACGCAGATGATGGAATCGATGATCCACGCGCCGGTGCCCACCCGTGCCGAGGTGTCCGACGTCGCCAACGCCGTGCTCGACGGCACCGATGCGGTGATGCTGTCGGCGGAGACGGCCACCGGCAAGTATCCGGTGGAGACGGTCGAGACGATGGCGCAGATCTGCGTCGAGGCGGAGAAATCCGACACCGTCGAGCTCGACCGCGATTTCCTGAATCGCACGTTCACGCGCGTCGACCAGTCGATCGCGATGGCGACGCTGTTCACGGCGTTCCACCTGAAGGTCACGGCGATCGCGTCGCTGACCGATTCAGGATCGACGGCACTGTGGATGTCCCGGCACAACTGCGGATGCCCGATCTTCGCGCTGACGCCCAAGATCGCCTCGCAGCGCAAGATGGCGCTCTATCGCAACGTGCGGCCGCTGTTCCTCGAACAGACGGCCGACCGCGACATGGTGCTCATCGCCGCCGAGGAGTTGCTGGTCGCCAAGGGCCAGGTCAGGAGCGGCGATTACATCGTGCTGACAATAGGCGAGCCGATGGGCAAGTCAGGCGGCACCAATACGATGAAGATCGTCAAGGTCGGCGAGCACCGCGCCTGACACGTCGAATAGGGGTCAGAGCCGTACGCGGCTTCGGCGGCGGACCCGCAGTTTCCCGATCGGGTGATGGGCGATCGAGGGTCTGACTCCGCCTACACCGCCGCACACATGATCGTGGCGTCGGGTCCGTAGCCTTCGGCGATGTAGCCCTTCGCGAGCATCGCGGCTTGGACTGCCGGGTCCGTCGTGTAGCGGTGATTGGAATCGGCGCGGTTGTTCCAGAGGCGGTACACCGGCACGAGGCCGTCGGGGCAATGGCCGGTGGTGGCGTCCGGCAGCGCCATGTGCATCACGTCGGCCGCTTCATAAACGAACGACGGAAACCGGGTGCGGACCTCCGCGCACTCGGCCTCCGACGCCGAGTAAAAATGCGAATCCCCGCTGGCCGGCGGCAGGTAGAACCGGCAAACCGGGCTCGCGCCCGGCGCCGGCGACAGATAAGCGTTGAACGTCAATCCTGTCCGTGCCCATCCCGACAGACTTCCCGCGTCGAGTGCCGCTATGTCCGCGGCCAGCGCGCTGACGAAATAATGATCGAGGGCGGCGTTGTAGTACTCGACCACCGCCGCGGCCGGCGGGACCGGCAGGGCAATGACCGCCAGGTAGGTGCCGAAGTCGACGCCGCCCGTCCCCGGCGGCACCAACACGCCGGTGACGGAGCCGGTGGCCGGGTCGAGCTTGCGCACGGTGTCGCGCTCGAGCACGAGCAGGCTGCCGTCTTGGCCGTACGCGATGCCCGTCGGCTGGTTGAGCGACTTGTTCAGCACGCTTAGCGCCCCCGTGGCCAGGTCGAAGCGCAGCAGTTGATTCGAGCCTTCGCCCGTGACGAACATCGCCTGCCCGCTGCGGTCGGCGAGCAGCCCCCGCGTATGCCCGAGCCCCTGCGCGTTCCTGGCGACCACGACGGTGACCGTGGCGGTGCGCGGATCGTACCGAACGACGTTGTTGGAGTCGTAGCCGGGGATGTACAGGTTGCCATCGGGCCCGAACGTGATGCCGTTGTCCGGCCCGTTGAGTACCCCGGCGCCGCCGGTGATCGGAATGTCGATCGGCGTGCCGGCGGACGAGAGCCGGCGCACCTGGTTCGTCTTGTACCCGGCGACATAGACATCGCCATTCGGCGCAAAGGCGAATCCGGTCGGGTCGATGCCTGGGATCGTGACAAAGACGTCGACGAATTCGAGCGTGTCGTTGCGGTACCTTAGAATCTGCTGCGACATCTCGCTGGTGACGTAGATCATGCCGTCGGGCCCGAGCTTGACGGCCTGCGGACCCCGGATGCGGACGCTGCTGTCCAGGTCGCGCATGTAGGCGCCGGTGCAGGCATCGAAGACATGCACGGTGCTGAAGTAGCCGCTGACGAACAGGCGTGCCGGGCACGATGCCCCTTGCGCGGACGCGATACCGATGGCACTCAGGGCCATGATGACAACGAACAATCTCGACACGGGTAACCTCGACAAGGGAGTGGTGGAAACGCCGCGAGCGTGCCGCCCGGGCGCCCCGCCCGTCCTGATTTCCGTCTCCGTTTTTTCTCCCTTCGTTCACCCCACCCGCTAAAAGAGCGCCAACACCTTGATCGACGACGCCAAAGAGCCGCCGCTTCCAGGGGCCTCGACGGGCCGCCCGC
>JBDTNR010000365.1:0-4253 GCA_039933655.1 Betaproteobacteria bacterium
ATCCTGCTCGCGCTGCCTTCGGTCTACGCGGGCTGGGTCTACATCGAGCCGATGCTGTTCGGCGGTTGGTTCGCCGACTCGATCTTCGTCCGGGAGCCGCACGCGGTCGTCGCGGAGCTGAAGAACGAGTGGCACGGCGCGGTACCGTTCATCCTGCATGGGTTCACCCAGCCGCCGTTCTGGCTCGCCGTCGCAGGCATCGCGACGGCGGTCTACCTGTACCTGGTGAATCCGGCGCTGCCGGCGAAGATCGCGGCCCGCTTTCGCGCCATCTACACGTTGCTCGACAACAAGTACTACTTCGACCGGTTCAACGACTGGTTCTTCGCCGGGGGTGCGCGGGCGGTGGGTCGCTTCGCGTCGAACGTCGGCGATCGCACGATCATCGATGGCATCCTCGTCAATGGCTCGGCGAAGCTCGTTGGCCTGATGTCCGGCGTGTTCCGGCGCATCCAGTCGGGCTATGTCTACCACTATGCGTTCGTGATGATCGTCGGCGTGTTCGGACTCCTGTACTGGTGGGGCGTGCGATGAGCGCCCGGGGGGACGACGCTTGACGACGCCGTACCTGTCGCTCGCGATCTGGGTTCCGATCGTCGCCGGGATCGCCGTGCTGGTCGTCGGGCGCGATCGCGATGCCGGCTTCGCGCGCTGGATCGCGCTCACCGGCGCGGTCGCGGGCCTCCTCGTCACGCTCCCGCTCTATACACACTTCGACACGACGTCGTCGGCGATGCAGTTCGTCGAGTTCGCAGACTGGATCCCGCGCTTCGACATCCACTATCACCTCGGCGTGGACGGCATCTCGGTGCTGTTCATCCTGCTGAACAGCTTCATCACCGTCCTCGTCGTCTGGGCGGGCTGGGAGGTGATCACGACGCGCGTCGCGCAGTACATGGCGGCGTTCCTGATCATGTCGGGCTTGATGAATGCCGTTTTTGCCGCGCTCGACGGCATCCTGTTCTACCTCGTGTTCGAGGCCATGCTGATTCCGATGTACCTGATCATCGGCGTGTGGGGCGGGCCCAATCGCGTCTACGCCGCCGTCAAGTTCTTCCTCTACACGCTGCTGGGGTCGCTGCTGATGCTGGTGGCGCTCATCTACCTCTACAGCGTCTCGGAGAGCTTCGAGATTCTCGACTGGTACAACGTGCCGCTTGATATGCGCACGCAGGTGTTGCTGTTCGTCGCGTTCTTCCTCGCGTTCTCCGTCAAGGTGCCGATGTGGCCGGTGCACACCTGGCTGCCCGACGCGCACGTCGAGGCGCCGACCGGCGGCTCGGTCGTGCTCGCCGCGATCACGCTGAAGATCGGCGCGTACGGCTTCGTCCGCTTCATCCTGCCGATCCTGCCCGACGCCAGCCACTATCTTTCCGGCTTCATCATCACGCTGTCGCTGATCGCCGTCGTTTACATCGGCCTCGTCGCGCTGGTGCAGGCCGACATGAAGCGGCTGATCGCGTATTCCTCGATCTCGCACATGGGCTTCGTGACGCTGGGCTTCTTCCTGTTCAGCGTGCAGGGCGCGGAGGGCGCGATCGCCATGATGGTGTCGCACGGCTTCGTGTCGGCGGCGATGTTCCTCTGCGTTGGCGTGCTGTACGACCGCATGCACACGCATGCCATTGCCGACTTCGGCGGCGTGGCCAACACGATGCCCAAGTTCGCGGCGTTCGTCATGCTGTTCTCAATGGCCAACGCCGGGCTGCCTGCCACCTCCGGGTTCGTCGGTGAATTCCTGGTGATCCTGGCGGCGGTGAAGTTCAACTTCTGGATCGCATTCCTGGCCGCCACGTCGCTGATCCTCGGGGCGGCCTACACGCTGTGGATGTACAAGCGGGTCATCTACGGTGAAATCGCCAATGCGCACGTCGCGGCGCTGTCCGACTTGAACCGCCGCGAATTCTGGCTGCTCGCCACGCTGGCCGGCGCGGTCCTCTTCATGGGCATCTGGCCCAAGCCGTTCATCGACGTGATGCACGTGTCGCTCGTCGACCTTCTCGCGCATGTCGCGAAAAGCAAACTCTAGACGGCGGAAAGATCATGACCGTGAATTTCCTGCCCGTCCTCCCCGAGATCGTCGTGCTCACCGGCGGGTCGATCATCCTGCTCGTCGACGTCTTCCTGCGCGACGACCGCCGCTACATCAGCTATTGGCTGACGCAGTTCACGCTGCTGCTGGCCGCGTGCGTCACGCTGCGGACGCTGAACATCGACGTCGTCCGCGTGATGCACAACATGGTCGTCGACGACCTGGTAGCGGACCTGCTGCGCCTGTTCAGCTTCATCGCGGTTTCGCTCGTCCTCGTTTATTCGCGAACGTATCTCGAGCTGCGCGGGCTGTTCCGCGGCGAGACGTTCGTGCTGATCCTGTTCGCGCTGCTCGGCATGCAGGTGCTGATCACCGCCAACAGCTTCCTCACGCTGTACCTCGGCCTCGAGCTGATGTCGCTGTCGCTCTACGCCCTCGTCGCCATGCAACGCGACGAGACTGCCCCGGCGGAAGCGGCGATGAAGTACTTCGTGCTCGGCGCGCTGGCGTCGGGCTTCCTGCTCTACGGCATGTCGATGATCTACGGCGCCACCGGTACGTTGGAGATCGACAAGGTGTCGCAGGCGGTGCTGGGCGGCAGCGAGAACAAGATCCTGCTGGTGTTCGGGCTGGTGTTCGTCGTCTCGGCGATCGCCTTCAAGCTGGGCGCCGTGCCGTATCACATGTGGGTGCCCGACGTGTACCAGGGCGCGCCCACGGCGATCACGCTGCTGATCGGCACCGCGCCCGAGTTCGCCGCGTTCGCGATGATCCTGCGGCTGCTCGGCAGCGCGCTGGTAGGCGCCGAGGGCAACTGGCAGGGCATGCTGGTCGTGCTGACGGTGCTCTCGGTGACGCTGGGCCATATCGTCGCCATTGCGCAGACGAACCTGAAGCGGATGCTCGCGTATTCGACGATCGCCAACATGGGCTTCGTGCTCATGGGCTTCCTGGCGGCCGACGTTACCGGCTACTCGGCGGCGCTGTTCTACATGGTCGCCTACGTGCTGACGAGCCTCGCGTCCTTCGGGATGATCCTGCTGCTGTCGCGCAAGGGTTTCGAGGCCGACACGCTGGACGATCTGAAGGGCTTGAATGCGCGATCGCCGTGGTGGGCCTTCGTCATGCTGCTGGTGATGTTCTCGCTGGCCGGCATGCCGCCCACCATCGGGTTCTACGCCAAGCTCCTCGTGCTGCAGGCGGCCGTGAAGGCGGGCTTCGTCTGGCTGGCCGTCGTCGGCGTCGTCGCTGCGCTGATCGGCGCGTTCTACTACCTGCGGATCGTCAAGCTCATGTACTTCGACGAGCCGACCGACCGCTCGCCGATCGAGGCGCGCGGCGACACACGCGTGCTGCTGTCGGCCAATGGCCTCGCGCTCTTGCTGTTCGGCATCCTGCCGCAGCCGCTGATGGGCCTGTGCGCGGTTGCGCTCGTCCAGTCGCAGTTCTACTAGAATCGGCTCAGGTTAGGCTGCGCGACGCGACCGCCGGGTCGTCGTCGCTCGCCCCATTTTGAGATAGGTTCCAGGTGCGACGCGCGCGCCGGCGCGGGGCGCTCCGGTCGCATGCTAAGATGGTGCAAACCATTCGCTGACTGTCATGCGCGTCGGATTCTTCGTCACCTGCCTTGTCGACCTGATGCGTCCTTCCGTCGGGTTCGCCGCGTTGAAGCTGCTCGAGGCGGCGGGCGCGGAGGTCGTCGTTCCGCCCGCGCAGACCTGCTGCGGCCAGCCCGCGTACAACTCCGGCGACCGTCCCGACGCCATCGCGCTCGCGCGCAAGCTGGTCGCCGAGTTCGAAGCCTGCGACTACGTCGTGGCGCCTTCGGGCTCCTGCAGTGGAATGATCCGCACGCACTATCCCGATCTCTTCGCCGCCGAGCCCGCGATGCGCGCGCGCGTGCAGGCGCTGGCCGCGCGCACCTACGAGTTGACCGACTTCCTCGTGAATGTGCTGAAGGTCGATCGCGTGCCCGGCACGTTCAACGGCAAGATTACCTACCACGATTGCTGTGCCGGCCTGCGCGAAATGGGTGTCAAGGCGCAGCCGCGGGCGCTGCTGGCCAAGGTGCCCGGTGTGCAGTTGCAGGAGATGGCCGAGTGCGAGACGTGCTGCGGATTCGGCGGCACGTTCTCGATCAAGTTCGGCGAAATTTCGGCGCGCCTGGCCGACAACAAGTGCCAGCATGTCGCGAACTCGGGCGCCGATGCCGTCGTACTGG
>JBDTNR010000366.1:0-4228 GCA_039933655.1 Betaproteobacteria bacterium
AAGTGCGAGGCCGTGTGTGCCGATCGCGTGGTTGATCGCCACGTCCTCGGCGGCAATGACGTCGGCTTCGGCCCACGCGGCGTCGGCGCGGGCGGACGGTGCGAGCGGCGACACGAGGTCCCGCACGCGATCGAGCGCCCAGCGCAGATTTACCGCTGTCGGCCGGGTGGCATCCAGGGCGGCGTGCGCCTTCGCGAGCGCACCGTCGCTGGCGTCGCGGTCGAGCGCCATCGCGAGGCCGTAGGCGCCGACCGCGCCGATCAGCGGCGCCCCGCGAATCCACATCCGGCGAATCGCGAGCGCCGCGGCGTCGGCATCGGCGATCTTGACGTGCACCAGCGCGTGCGGCAGCGCGCGCTGGTCGATGACATCGAGGTGGCGAAACTGCGGATGTCGCACCAGCGCGTGATAGGGCGCAGGATCGGATTCCGAAGGGTGATCGACGCGTTGCATCCGGCGATTCTAGCGCTTCGCGCAGCCGCCAACGACCGCGATTTCAGGATTCACGTCGGGAAATCGCATCGCCACCAGCGGCATCCACCCTGCCGCGCGTCACCGCAGGACCTGTCTTACTTGAGCACCTGGACAAGATTGTTGAAATCGTCGGTCCACACGCGCCAGTCGCGCCGGGCCCCGATCGTCGACGCCGCGTCGACCAGACGAGGGTCGTTGAGCCGCACCGGATCCTTGGCCAGCAGCACCCAGCTCGACGAGTTCGCCAGCGCTCCGGCGCCGTCGTCGTTGATCCACAGGATGTGCAAATCGAGCTCGTGCGCGATTCCCTCGACCACTGGCACGAGGTCTAGGTACCTGTTGGTGACATGAAAGGCGATCACGCCATCCGGCTTCATGTGCTTCAGATACACCTCCACCGCTTCCCGGGTGATGAGATGGACTGGAATCGCATCGCTCGAGAAGGCATCGATCGCCAGAACGTCGAAGTTCTGCTGGGTTTCGCGTTCGAGTTTCAGTCGCGCATCGCCGAGCGGAAGCTCGATCGTAGCGTCGCTGTCCTTCAGGTAGCTGAAGTCCCGCTGCGCGATCTCGATGACGCCGGGATTGATGTCGTAGAAACGATAGATGTCGCCCTTGCTGCCGTACGCGGCGATCGTGCCGGTCCCGAGTCCGATGATCCCGACCTTGATGGGATCCTTGCGTGGATGCATCGCTTCGATCACTCGTCCGACGCCGGAGTTGGCCGAGTAGTAGCTGGTCGGCTGCCGCTTCAGGTCGGCATCGAGGTATTGCTTGCCGTGCATGATGTTGCCGTGGATCAGCTGGCGCCGGCGCTCGGTTTCGAGCGACCCGGTCTCCTGCACGCGCAGCACGCCGTAGAAATTGCGGTTGACGACTATTGTCGACTCGTAGAACTCGATGATCGCCCAAACGCCGCAGCCGACGGTCACGAACAGCGCGACCAGACCCAGTACGCCATAGACCATCGCCTCGCGCCGCACCTGCCACAGCAGCAGCAGCGCGCACAGGACGAGGCCGCCGGCGAGCTCGAAATCGGCCGGCAGGACCAGCGGCGCGACAATGCCGACGACGGCGGAACCGGCGGCGCCACCGAGCGAGATCATCAGGTAGAAACGCGTCAGGTACGCGGGTGCGGGCTTCAACCGCACGAGCTCCCCATGGCAAAACATGCAGGCGAGAAACAAGCCGACGCAGAACACGCCGACCTGGATCTGCAGCTCGTGCGTCAGATTGGGATCCGCGAGCGACCATGCCATCACGCCGAGCGCCGCCGACAGCATCGCGAGGATGATGTCGCGCTTGTACCACCCCTTGCCGTCAAAGCAGAGGATGAATGTGAGCAGGTAGAGCGTCAGCGGCACGATCCACAGCAGCGGAACCGCGGCGACGTTCTGCGTGATGTGGTTGCTTACTGCGAGCAGCAGCAGCGAACCGGTCGCGGCCAGCACGCACCACAGCAGCTGCCGCGCGAATGTCGGCGGCGGCTCGCGCACCGCGGTCGTCGCGGGCGACCCGGTCGCCGAGGCCACGACTTCTGCAGGGAGATTCTTCAGGCTCGCGAACGCGGCGGCCGTCGTGAGCGCGACGAACAGCGCGTAGCCGGCCGACCAGCCCCAGGCCTGCATGCGCGTGGCCACCCATGGTTCGAGCAGGAACGGATAGCCGAGCAACGCCAGCAGCGACGCGAGGTTCGACAATGCGAAGAGGCGGTACGGATTGTGGCCCGGGAAGCGCCGGGCGAACCATACCTGCACCAGCGGGCTCGTCGTCGACAGCAGGAAATAGGGAAGGCCGATCGTCGCGCCCAGGAGCCCCAGAATCAGCCACACAGGATTCTCGTCGCCCATCGGCTTCCAGAATCCACCGGGCACGATCGGCAGCGCGAGCAGGCTGACGATCAGCAGCGCGACGTGCAACTTGACCTGCGTGCGTGCGGAGAAGCGGCGCACGGTGAAGTCGGCATAGGCGTAGCCCAGGAGCAGCGCGGTCTGGAAAAAGACGAGGCAGGTCGCCCACACCGCGGCCGAACCGCCGAACCACGGCAGGATCTGTTTGGCGACGATCGGCTGGACCAGGAACAGCAGGAATGCGCTACCGAAAATCGTCAGGGCGAATAAGGGCATCGGGGGAGGCCGAATCAAGGTTCGAGGGCGCGGAAGCCGGCATTGTACTGGCTGGGCGGACGGCGCCCGCGCGGAGGTGGCGCGCTGCGAACATTGCCGCAGTAAACGGGATCGACAACTTCCGGTGATCGGCGAGGAGCATGCCGCGTTTGCGCGGTATCGCCTGTCCCTCGATAACCTGCGACTCGAGACGAGCGGTCCGCCGTTCGAGCGTATGAAGGCGCATCTGGCCGGCAATGCCTCGCACACCGGCATGGCCGGCGTGTTCAGGCTGCAGGGCGCGGATGTCTGCCGCGTGCAGGGCACCGAACAGGTCGCGGTGTTTTTGCTGCCCGGCGCAATCTTCTGGAAACTGCTGCGCGACTGCACGCGCGACGGACGTGTTGACTTCACGAACCGAAAATTGCGGCTCGATGCGGCCATCCGCCTACCCGACTTCACGGACAACCTCGAAGCGCGATTGTCGGAGTCCCTGCCCTAAGCCATCTGCCAAATGTTTCCTCACGGAACGCGAAGAATTCCCCTATTGCCGCCGCGGTCGACGGCAACCGCCCTGCGCAGCGGAATTGCAATCCGGTGCAGCGCTGACTGGCGGGCCATTGCCGGGCGGCGCACCTGCCCGACTACGGCAACCCGGCGGTGCGGGGTAGTAAAATCGCGGCTGACGCGCCCCGCCCTGGCGGGGACGCGAACGGTCGCATTGGCGGCTCACGGGACGACGGGAGCACGGAGCAGCAGCGAATGGACATAAATGCATACGGGCGCCAGCTGTCGAGCGCGGAAATCGATGCCAAGGAGCATCGCGATTTCGTAGGCGGACTCTGGGAGGAGTTGGGGGAGCTGCAGATCCAGTTCCTCAAGGCGCGCGGACTGGAGCCCAAGCACCGGCTGCTGGATCTCGGATGCGGGGCATTGCGGGGGGGAATCCATTTCATCCGTTACCTGGATTCGGGGAATTACCACGGTGCCGACATCAATGCATCGCTGATCGAAGCGGGCATGCGGGAGGTCGAGGAGGCCAAGCTCGCCGATCGGAAAATGCATCTGATCGTCACCGACAGGTTCGAGCTTTCGAGATTCGGGACGACGTTCGATTGCGCGCTAGCCGTATCCGTGTTCACGCACCTGACGATGAACCACATCGTCAAATGCTTGGTCGAGGCGCGGCAGGTGCTGCGTCCGCAAGCTCGCTTCTATGCGAGCTACTTCGAGGCGCCGACGAAGGCGTACATGGCGCCGTTGACGCATCCTCCCGCGGGCATGGTGACGAACTACGATTCCGATGCGTACCACTACGCCTTCGAGGAAGTCGAGCTCATGGCCGGCCTGGCGGAGCTCGACGTCGAGCGCATCGGAGACTGGGGCCATCCGCGCGGGCAGAAGATGGCCGCTTTCATGCGCCGCGATCGCTAACCGGTCCGCGGTAGGCCGCGCGGGCGCGATCGCCTGACGAAAAGAATCCGGCTCGACGTCAGTCCGGGGCTTGCGCGGCACCGGCGTTGCCGGCAGCCGGAAGCACGTCCTGCGGATCACCCACGGAAGTCCGGACGGCCATCCACCGCTGCGCGAACGCCTGCCACGCGAGCACGATGAACACGGCGATCAGCGGCGCGAGGTGCAGTGTTGCG
>JBDTNR010000367.1:0-4216 GCA_039933655.1 Betaproteobacteria bacterium
CGCCGGTCGGAACGTCGCGGTCGCGTTGGATGCTCGCGAAGACGACTGATTCAGGCACTCGGCACGCCGGGCGGTCAGCCCGGGAACGCCCGGTCCCATTCGCCCGGGTCGAAACCCACGAGGATGCCTTCCGTGGACTCGACCACCGGACGCCGGATCGCCGTCGGGTTGGCCACCATCACGGCGATCGCGCTCGACGCGTCGACGACCTTCGCCTGCGCTTCGGGTTCCAGTTTCTTCCACGTCGTGCCGCGCCGGTTGAGCAGCGTCTGCCAGCCGGCAGCCGAGCACCACGCCGCGAGCTGGTCGCGCGTCGGTGGCACTTTCTTGAAATCGACGAAGCGGTGCGAAACGCCCCGCTGCGCAAGCCAGGCCCGCGCTTCCTTCACCGTGTCGCAATTGGTGATCCCGTAGACGTTCATCGTATTTCCCCTTTTGTTGGGCTTCTACAGGTGTTTCCCTGCCTCCCGCGATGATAACGGTGAAAGCCGATCCTGTTGCGGCCGCACGAAGCTGCGGACGTCATGCGGGCCAGTGTACGCGTATTGGCTTGGGCGCCCGGCCGGATGCGCTGGGCGCGACCAAATCGGGCATCGGCATTTGCGCGGCCTTGCGCCGGCACGGTATAAAGTTCGCCCCATGCCCGATTCACGGCCATTGCCGACCGCCCACGCCCGCGCCGCGGTCCGCGAACTCGTCGCATCGCAGATCCGCGAAGTGGCCAACGAAGGCATGGGCGACCCGGATGTCCTGCCGTTCTGGTTCGGCGAGCCGGACGAAGTCACGCCGGCGTTCATCCGCGATGCGGGCGCCGCGTCGCTCGCCCGCGGCGAGACGTTCTACACGCAGAACCTCGGCATTCCGTCGCTGCGCCACGCACTCGCGACCTATGTGAGCGGGCTCCATCGGCCGACGACCGAGGCGAATATCGCCGTCACCGCCTCCGGCATGTCCGCGCTGATGCTCACCGTCGAGGCGCTGGTGGCGCCGGGCGACCGCGTCGTCGTCGTGACGCCGCTGTGGCCCAACCTGGTCGAGATTCCGAAAATACTTTCCGCGCATGTCGAATGCGTGCCACTTTCGTTCGCCGCCGGACAGTGGACACTCGACGTCGACCGCCTGCTCGCCGCGCTGACGCCCGGCACGCAGCTCGCGATGATCAACTCGCCGAACAATCCGACGGGCTGGACGCTGACGCGCGCGCAGCAGCAGGCGATCCTCGACCACTGCCGACGCCACGGCATCTGGCTCGTCGCCGACGACGTGTACGAGCGCTTGTACTACGACGACGACGCGCCCGCGGCGCCATCGTTCCTCGACCTGGCGCAGACGGACGAACGCGTCGTCAGCACCAACAGCTTCTCCAAATCGTGGCTGATGACCGGATGGCGGCTGGGGTGGATCGTCGCACCGTCGGCGCTGATGCCCGAACTCGGGAAGCTGATCGAGTACAACACGTCGTGTTCGCCGGCGTTCGTCCAGCACGCGGGCGTGGCGGCCGTCGAGCATGGCGAGGCCACCGTCGCGCATACCCGCGTTCGCCTGCGCCGCGCCCGCGATTTCCTGGTCGGCGAACTTGCGCAAATGCCGGGCATCGAGGCGGCGGCGCCGGCCGGCGCGATGTATGCGTTCTTCCGCGTCGACGGCCTGACCGACAGTCTCGCGTTCTGCAAGCGCCTGGTGCACGAGGCCAGGCTGGGACTGGCCCCCGGCCGCGCGTTCGGGCCCGAGGGCGAAGGCTTCGTCCGCTGGTGCTTCGCGGCGGACGAGGCGCGGCTGGCTGACGGCGTGGCGCGGCTCGCGGGGTTCATGCAGTCGGCGCGCTAGACATCGACCTTCAGTACGTTGTTTCACGTTCCCATTCCGCATCGTCATGCCACCCGCCGTCATCCCCGCGAAGGCGGGGACTCAAGCGTCTTTGGAGCCCACTCTGCGCAAGGCATGAACACGTCACTGGGTTCCCGCGTTCGCGGGAATGACGATTGAGGAGGGTTCATGCGTGTCGGAAACAGCGTATTGAACCGTTACAGCTAATCAGCGGGCCGGCCCCGCGGCGACGCAAGGCGGGCGCTAGGAGGAGACCGGCGGCGGCGATGCGAAGTCGTTCGCGAGGCCCCGGCGGATGAACTCGACGCATTCGCGCGCGTGCGTCATCGAGATCAGGTGCCCGCCATCGATCTCCAGATCCGCCTCGGCGGGGAACCGGACCTGGGAGTCGCGCCGGCCGTGGATCCTCACCACCCGCGTGCGGCTGTCGGAGAATCCTCGCCACCGGCAAAGCGCGCCGAACATGTCCCGGTAGAACGATGTCTGGCAGACGCCGAACATCTCGACCGAGTCCAGCACGGCACGCGTGAACGGCGTCGGATCGCGACCATGCCGATGGCGCCGGATGTTCTCCCGTCCGCGCAGGAAGCGCTGCAGGCGCGCCAGCGAGACAAGCCTCGTGAGCACCCGCATCGTGCGCGCGCTGCGGAAGTCGTACCTGTCCGGACTGCTCGCGACCAGGACTACTGCGCGTACGGCACGGATTCTGGCTATTTCACAGGCGACCGCGCCACCGAAGGACGTGGCGACGAGCATGGCGCCATCCGGGATTCGCCACGCGTCGGCAACGAAGCGGGCCACGGCGGCCACCGACGCTTCGCCGTGATACTCCGGCCAATCCACGAACGTGCAACCGGGAATTTCGGTCCACGGTCCGCGAAACGTGCGGCTGTCAGCGCCGAGGCCGGGGATCAGATAGACCGGAGGCACCGCAGCGCTGCCCTGAACGCTGGCGGACGTGACGCCGCGCCTGGCGGGAACGCGCCGGGACTCGAGCCAATCCAAAAGCGCAGCGGTCGGCTGCCGCGCGCGCATGCGTTCCGCGCAGGCCATCGCCGCGCGCCGCAGTCCTTCGTCGTGCAGGCATCGCTCCAGCAGCGGAAGCGCCTGCGCGGCAGTGAAGCGCTCGGCGTTCATCGTGACGCCCGCGCCAAGGCGTTCGACACGCTCGCCGTTATCCGGCTGGTCGAGCGACATCGCCGCGACGAGCTGCGGCACGCCGGCGGCGAGGCACTGCGAGAGGGTGCCGATGCCGCCGTGATGCACCACCGCACGCACCTGCGGCAACAGCGTCGTGAATGGCGCATAGTCGGCGGCGAAGATCGTGTCCGGGAGCTCTCGCGGCACCTGCGCGAGCTTGCGGGTCAGAAACACCGCGCGGCAACCGCATTGTTGTGCCAGTTCCGCCGCGTTCGCGAAGAATGACGCCGCCTGCAACTGGCCCGTGCCCGCCGTGAACACCACCGGCTTCGCGCCGGAATCGAGAAAGCGTTGCAGCGTGGGTTCGAGTGGATTTGTCGCCGCCATGTCCTCCAGCGGGAACTCCCACTGCAGCGTAGCGTGCGGCCAGTCCGGCTGCGGCGCGGCGAACCACTCGGGAAACAGCGCCAGCACGCCGTCCGGCGAATGCCCCCACTGCCGCCAAAGACTGCGCGGTGCGTCAACCCCGTGCGCGATGCAGCACTTCCGCACGTCGGGCAGCGCCTCCTTGTCCAGTGGAATCGGCAATTGCAAGAGCAGCTTCCGCAGCCAGAGCGGCAGCATGCGAAAGCGCGGCGCATCCGGCCCGTACCAGGGCACCTCGTAGGCGCTCGCGAACAGCAGCGGGTACAGGTGCACGGTCACCAGCGGAATCCCGTACTTCTCACGCAGCAGGCGTGCGCCGAAGTTGATCATCGGCGAGAGCATGAGGTGCGGCATGCCTTCGCCGGCGACGATGTCTTCCACCGCATCAACGCAGGCCGCCATGGCCTGCCCGGCGTTCCTGTACGAGGCGTACGGGCCGCGCTGCAGCGACCAGAGGTCCGGGTCGCGCAGCAACGCGTCGAGCCCGGCATTGCCGACGCCCCGGAACTCGAGCCCAGCGCCGCTCGCCGCATGCGCGTACGCGTCCGCCGCGACGAGCGTCACGCGATGGCCGCGTGCGCGAAGCAGTCTTCCGAGCCACGCGAAGGGGTAGACGCTGCCGGCCGTACCGTGGGGCAGCAGGAGAATGTGACTCGTCGTCATCGGGGCTATTCTAAGTCGCCCGCGCCGCAGTGCGGCCGGGGTTGCGATCCCGCACGCCAGGGGTCCGCTAGGGGTCAGAGCTGTAATCGGTCCGCTAGGGGTCAGAGCTGTAATACGCGCGGGCCCTTCACGATGGACGCAGATCGCCCACGCGTATTAC
>JBDTNR010000368.1:0-4210 GCA_039933655.1 Betaproteobacteria bacterium
AAGATGCGCATCTTGGCCGACAGCGTTTCGATCAGCGCCAGCGCGCCGCCGCCGATGGCCAGCTTGGCGATCAGCAGCGGCGCGGCGGAAAGCAGCGCCAGCCAGTCGGTGCCGCTGACGACGATGCCGAACGGGAGGAAAATCGCGAGTCCGATGCACGAGTAGTTGAAGAGCTTGAGCGCCGCCGCCCATTCGAGCAGCGCCAGGTGGCGCGCCGAGTACTCGAGCAGCATCGCCTCGTGGATCATCGTCAGTTCGAGATGGGTGGCCGGGTTGTCCACCGGGATGCGCGCGTTCTCGGCGAGCGACACCATGGCGAACGCCACGCCCGCGAACGCGAGGCTCGGGTAGATGCCGATGTCGCGGTGCGCCAGCGTGTCCACGATCTCCGGCAGCGACGTGGAGCCGGAAATGAGCGACGCGGTGAACAGCACCATCAAAAGCGCGGGCTCGGCCAGGAAACCCACGAACATGTCGCGGCGCGCGCCCAGCGTGCCGAAGGCGGTGCCGATGTCCATCGCGGCCAGCGACATGAACACTCGCGCGAGCGCGAACAGTCCGACGAGTGCGATCGCGTCGGCCGCGCGCGCGAACGGCAGGTCGGTGGCGAGCGACGGTACGATGGCCGCCGCGCACACCATCGCGCCGAACACGATGTAGGGGGTCAGGCGGAAGATCGACGACGCGTTCTGCGCGACGACCGCGTCCTTGATGAACAGCTTGCGGATCGTCCGGTACGGCAGGAGGATCGACGGCGCGCGCTTGTTCTGCAGCCACGCGCGGCACTGGTTGACCCAGCCGACGAGCAGCGGCGCGAGGATCAGCGCGATGGCGACCTGCAACAGCTGCGAGAGGAAGCTGGCGATGGTCATCGAACGAAGAAGAGCAGCGCGAGGAGCGTGAAGAAGCTGTACGTCAGGTAGACGGAGATGCGCCCCTGCTGGATGTAACCGACGATCCGCGCCAGGACTTCGGTCGCCCGGATGATCGGCACGTACAGCCAGTACCAGAAATGGTCGTCGGCCTTCACGAAGTAGCGCGGCTTGGTGTCGAACGGCGTCGGCAGGTGGCGCTCCATCCGGAAGAACGGTTCGAACACCGTGCGGATCGGCTGGCCGAAGCCTTCGGCGGTGTCCTGCATCCGCGGCGTCTGCCCGGGAAATCCGCAGTCCCAGGGCGGCGCCCGCCGGATGCGGCCGTGGTAGTAGCGATGGACGACCTGCATCGTCAGCAGCACGCCGGCCACGATGACGACCAGCACGATCAGCGGGCTGTAGCTCGAACGGTCGGCGTTGATCGGGGCCAGCATGAACCAGCTGCGTCCGCTGCCCTCCTGCAGCGCGCTCGATCCGACGAGCAGCGTGTTGACGGGGTCGAGCAGGTCGATCACGTTGACGGGGAAGAGTCCGAGAAGGATGCAGCCGGCGGCCAGGTACACGAGCGCCGCGCGCTCGAGCTTGCCGGCGTCCTTCGCGTACGCGAGGTTCGCCTCGCGCGGGCGGCCCAGGAAGACGATGCCGTAGAACTTCACCATCACGTACGCGGACAGCGCGACGGCGAGCACCAGCGCCGCCGTCGCCAGCGGCACCAGCATGTTGACGAACGACTGCGGCAGCGACGGCGTGAAGAGAAACGCCTGCAGCAGCAGCCATTCCGATACGAAACCGTTGAGCGGCGGGAGGCCGGCGATCGCCAGCGTACCGACGAGCGCCAGCCAGGCGACCCACGGCATCCGGTGGATGAGCCCGCCCAGCTTGCCGAGGCTGCGTTCGTGCGTCGCATGCAGCACGGAGCCGGTGGCGAGGAACAACAGGCTCTTGAAGAACGCGTGGTTCAGGCAGTGATACAGCACGGCGGTCGTCGTGATCGCCGCCAGCAGCGACTTGCCATACGCATGGAACAGGATCGCGAGCCCGATGCCGGCGACGATGATCCCGATGTTCTCGATCGACGAATAGGCGAGCAGCCGCTTCATGTCGGACTGCACGGCAGCGAACACGACGCCGAAGAGCGCGGTGGCGAGTCCCAGCGCCAGCGTGAACACGCCCCACCACCACAGCTGGACGTGCAGCAGGTCGAACGTGACGCGCAGCAGCCCGTAGATGGCGGTCTTCAGCATCACGGCGCTCATCAGTGCCGACACCGGCGATGGCGCGGCGGGATGCGCCTCCGGCAGCCACACGTGCAGCGGCAAAAGGCCCGCCTTGGCGCCGAATCCGAACAACGCAAGGAAGAACGCGATGCTCGGCCACGCGCCGGCGAGTTGTTGCGCGCGCATGCCGCCGAATGTGTAGTCCCCGCTGTTCCCCTGCAGCACGCCGAAGCACAGCAGGATCGCGAGCGCGCCGACGTGGGCGATCAGCAGGTAGAGAAAGCCCGCGCGGCGGATCTCCGGGATGCGATGATCGGCGGTGACCAGGAAATACGACGACAGCGCCATCGTTTCCCAGGCGACCATGAACATGTAGGCGTCGTCGGCCACCAGCACCAGCGCCATCGCGGCAAGGAAGACGTGATACTGGAGGCAGAGCAGGCCGGGCGGCATGCCTTCGCCGGTGCGGAAGTAGCCCGCCGAGTACAACGAGACCGCCGCGCCCACCGATCCCAGCAGCAGCAGGAAGAACGCGGACAGCGCATCGATGCGCAGGTGGAACGGGAGGTCGGGCAGGCCGAGCGGCAGGATGACCGATTGCGGCGGGGAGGCGATGACCGCGAGCGCGATGCCAGCCAGCGCCAGGCCGACGACGGCGCCGGCGGGAAACAGCACGCGGCTCACCAAGACCAGGTGCCCGGGGCGCACCATGCCGAGCGCACCTATGACGAGCCACGCGACTACGGCGACGACGACCAGATCGAGGGCGTGGGCGTCGAGCATGGCGAACTTCGCGCTAAAGCCCGTGCGAATGGGTCGGCCGTGGCGCCGGTTCCATCATTTGACGCGCATGCCCGGTTGCGCACCGTCGTCGGGGGCGAGCAGGAAGATTCCAGCGCCTTCGCCCGATGCCGCCAGCACCATGCCTTCGGACACGCCGAATTTCATCTTACGCGGCGCGAGGTTCGCTACCATCGGCGTCAGGCGGCCGATCAACTGGGCGGGTTCGTAGGCCGACTTGATTCCCGCGAACACGGTGCGGTGGCGGCCTTCGCCGGCATCGAGCGTCAGCTTGAGCAGCTTGTCGGCGCCTTCGACCTGCTCGGCGTTGACGATGCGCGCGATGCGCAACTCGATCTTCGTGAAATCGTCGATGGAGATGTACGCCGGCGCTGTTCCTTCGCCCCGACCCTCTCCCGCTGGCGCGGGCGACAGAGCAGTCGCGCCGGCGGCGGTGCCCGTTGCGGCCGTGGTACCTGTCGCGGTCGCGGACTTCGCTGCCTGGCTACGCGTCACCTCGTTGCGCGCCGGCGTCACCGCTTGCCCTCCCTCTTCCGGAACGGTAGGAGGTGGGGGTGAGGTCCTGGGCTTGGGCGTTTCGAGCAACGAATCCATCTGTCTGGGCTCGATGCGCGCCAGCAGGTGCGCGTACTCGCCGATGCGCGACGGCAGCACGGCGCCGTCGCTCCAGACGAAATCGCGGTCGAGGCCGAAGAAATCGCGCGCCACCTTCGACGCCGTCGTCGGCATGATCGGCGACAGCAGCACCGTCAGCAGCTTGAACCCCTGCAGCGCCCGCGAACACACGTCCTGCAGCTCCGCACCGCGCGCGGAATCCTTGGCGAGCGCCCATGGCTTGGCCTGGTCGAACGCCTCGTTGATCCGGTCGGCAATCGCCATCGCGTCGCGCACGACCTGCCCGAACCGGCGGGTGTCGTACGCCTCGGCCGCGATCGCCATGCTGGTGCCCGCGGCGCGCGTCAACTGGCTGGCCACGGCGGCGTCGAACGCCAGCGCTCCGGCGAAGTGCTTGTTGATGAAGCCGGCCGCGCGGCTCGCGATGTTGACGTACTTGCCGACGAGGTCGCTGTTCACCCGGGCGACGAAATCGTCGGGATTGAAGTCCAGGTCCTCGACGCGGTCGTTCAGCTTCGCGGCGATGTAGTAGCGCAGCCACTCGGGATTGAGCCCCAGTTCGGCGTAGCGCTGCGGGCTGATGCCGGTGCCGCGCGACTTCGACATCTTCTCGCCGGAGGCCATGACGAGGAAGCCGTGCACGAACACGTTGGTCGGCGTCTTGCGGCCGGAGAAGTGCAGCATCGCCGGCCAGAACAGCGT
>JBDTNR010000369.1:0-4199 GCA_039933655.1 Betaproteobacteria bacterium
TGCGGAATGCGGAATGCGGAATGCGGAATGCGGAATGCGGAATGCGGAATGCGGAGTGGGAGTCGCTACCGTTGCATGGCAATGCCGTCCGGCGATTGGGCTATGCGCCCGTGGGCCGCGGACCCGACCTGGAGCCTAAGACACCATGCACCAGGGAGTGATGTATGCGCTGGGGTCCGCCGTGCTCTTTGGCATGAGCACGCCGCTGGCCAAGCTGCTCGTGGGCAGCGTACCGCCGCTCATGTTGGCAGGGCTGCTCTACGCCGGATCAGGCTTGGGATTGACGCTCATCCTGGCCGGCCGCCGTTGGCGGGGGCCACGCGAGTCTTCGATCAGCCTGCCGCGGCGCGGCGAGTGGCGCTGGCTGGCGGGCGCCATCTTCTTCGGCGGTGTGGCGGGTCCGGTGGCGTTGCTGTACGGGCTGGTGACGAGCGCGGCCTCGACCGCTTCGTTGATGCTGAATCTGGAAGCGGTCTTCACGGCACTGCTGGCCTGGTTTTGGTTCCGGGAGAATTTCGACCGCCGCATCCTGCTGGGGATGGTCGCGATCGTGGCGGGGGGCTTGATTCTGGTCTGGTCGCCGGGCGCGCAAGCTGAGGCCTCCGTTGGCCTGGCGCTCATCGCCGTCGCCTGCCTGTGCTGGGCCATCGACAACAATCTGACCCGCCGGGTCTCCGCGAGTGACGCGGTATTGATCGCGGGCCTGAAAGGCCTGGTGGCGGGCGGCGTGAATCTGGGCCTGGCGCTGCTGGTGGGCCAGACGCTGCCGTCGTTCGGGCTGCTCGGCGTCGCGATGGCGGTCGGATTCATGGGCTATGGCGTGAGCCTCGTCTTGTTCGTGCTTGCGCTGCGGCATCTCGGAACCGCTCGCGCCGGCGCCTATTTCTCCGTCGCCCCGTTTTTTGGCGCCGCGCTTGCGCTCGTGCTGCAGGGCGACGCGGTGACATTCCAGCTCATCGCCGCAGGTGTGCTGATGGCGACCGGCGTCTGGCTGCATCTCACCGAACATCATGGGCACCTGCACGCGCACGAGTTGCAGGAGCACACGCACGCCCACGCGCACGACGAACACCATCGGCATGCCCACGACATTGCCGGGGAGGGCACGGAGCCGCATACCCATGCGCACGTCCATGAACGACTGGTTCATGCGCACGCGCACTACCCCGATATCCATCACCGGCATCCGCACTAGCGGGCATGGGTTGCCCGGGGCTTTCAGGCGGCCAAAAATGACGACGGCGGCCGCTTGGGGCCGCCGCTGGCGGGGTCGGGCGCGCGCCCGGTCAGCCGAGTTGTTTCAGCATCGTGTCGCCGTCGGACACTTCGTACTTGCCCGGCGCCTCGACGTTCAGCGCCTTGACCACGCCGTCGTCGACCAGCATCGAGAACCGCTGGCAGCGCACGCCCATGCCGCGCGCCGTGAGGTCGAGCTCGAGGCCGAGCGCCTTCGTGTAGTCGGCACTGCCGTCGCCCATCATCCGCACCTTGCCGTCGCTCTTCTGGTCGCGCGCCCAGGCGCCCATCACGAAGGCATCGTTGACCGACATGCAGACGATCTCCGCCACGCCCTTCGCCTTCAGCTTGTCGTAGTTGCTGAGGTACGACGGCACGTGCTTGGCCGAGCACGTCGGCGTGAACGCGCCGGGGAGGCCGAAGATCACGACCTTCCTGCCCTTGGTGAGGTCCTCGACCTTGAACGGGTTGGGACCGACGCTGCAGCCGTTGCCTTCGACCTCGATGAATTCGGACAGCGTGCCGGCGGGCAGCTTGTCGCCAACCTTTATCGTCATGGGTGCTCCTGCGGGTGGGTGGAAGACGGAAACATCGCGGCCAATTGCGGTCGACAGGCGACAAGGATTGCAGGCTAGCATGACAATTTCAACCCTGCCGCTTGCGGGGAGACTCGCACCGGGCGTAGGGTTACGCCCTCGCGGTTTCGTTGTTCAAATTCCTCCGGAGGGTTCGACCGATGGCGCAGCGCACTGGCTCCACCCGTATCGCCGCCCCGCGCCGCGTGCGCCTGCTGGTCACGACGCGCAAGGGATTGTGGACGATGACGAGCGACGCGACGCGAAGGTCATGGAAGCTCGCCGGACCGCAGTTCCTGGGCCACATCGTCCACCACGCGATGCTCGATCCGCGCGACGGCAAGACGCTGCTTGCGGCCGCACGCACCGGACATCTCGGTCCGACGGTGTTTCGCTCGACCGACGGCGGTCGCTCGTGGAAGGAAGCGGTCAAGCCGCCCGCATTCGCGGCCGACAGCGGTCGCGTCGTCGACCACACGTTCTGGCTGGCGCCCGGTCACGCTTCGCAGCCGGGTGTCTGGTGGGCAGGCACGTCGCCGCAGGGACTCTTCCGCTCGGCCGACGGCGGCGCCACGTGGGAAGGGGTCGCGGGCTTCAACGCGCATCCGCAGCGCAAGGCGTGGTGCGGCGGCGACCAGGACGGCACGCCGGACGGTCCGAAACTGCATTCGGTCCTGATCGATCCACGTGACGCGCTGCATATGTACATCGGCATGTCGAGCGGCGGGGTGTTCGAATCGCAGGACGGCGGCGCCGACTGGCGGCCGCTGAACCAGGGCGTGCGCGCGGACTTCCAGCCCAATCCCGACATCGAGTTCGGACACGACCCGCATTGCGTGCGCTTCGCCGGCGGCAATCCCGACCGCCTGTATCAGCAGAACCATTGCGGCCTGTTCCGTCTCGACCGCCCGGCCACGCGCTGGCAGGACATCGGCGTCGGCATGCCCAAGTCGGTCGGATACGTGGGCTTTCCGATGGTCACGCACCCGCACGACGAGGACACCGCGTGGATCTTCCCCATGGACGGGACCGATGTGTGGCCACGCATCTCGCCCGGCGGCAAGCCCGCCGCCTACCGCACGCGCGATGGCGGCAAGTCGTGGAAGCGCCAGGCCGACGGGATGCCAAAGGCGCAGGCGTGGTGGACGGTGAAACGGCAGGCAATGACGGCGGATGCCTTTCCGACAGTGGGCGTTTACTTCGGCACCACGTCGGGCGAGTTGTGGGGAAGCCGTGACGAAGGTCGCATCTGGAAATGCCTTGCGGCCCACCTGCCACATATCTATTCAGTGACGGTGGCCTGAAGGCGTTTCGATGCCGGCATTCGATGTCGCCATCCCGACGCCGCTGCGTTCGTATACGGGGGGGGCGGACCGCGTGCGGGTGACGGTGACGGCGCAGCCGCCCCGGCTGGCCGATGTGCTCGCCGCTCTCGACGCCGCCCATCCGGGTATCCGTTTCCGGATGGTCGACGAAGCCGGGCGCATGCGCCCCCACGTGCAGATATTCGTCGACGCGAGGATCGAGCGCGATCCACAGGCGGTGCTCGCGCCCGACGCGCAGATCATGATCGTCGGGGCGCTGTCGGGCGGCTGAACGCGGCGCTGGACGCACCACGTTGTGGCGCGGACGCGGACGGTCTTCGTGCTACGACGACTTTCATCACGCCGTCTGCGGCACAATGTCGCGGCGAGTATCCTTCCTTGCCGCCGGTCCTGGGAGCGCCGGACGTGCAGGCGGTTCGCCCCGCACCCAAGTGCAAGCGCCGCTTCCGCGCATCGAACGGGCGCGCGTCGTTGCGGCGCAACATTTCGTTGCCGAAAGCCTCCGGAAACGAGTAAAATCGTGCGGTTTGCTTCGTAAGCTCGAGCGCGCGGCCTGATCTTGAAACTACAAACGCGCGCCGGTCCCATGGGCACGGCAATGGAAGCGCCCCTCTCGACCAAGCCCATCCGCCGCGTACTTCGCTGGCAGGCGGGAGCGACGGTCGGACTGGCTGCCGTGGCATGGTTGTGGGCCGGGGGACACGCGGCGCTGTCGGCCGTGCTGGGAGGTGTGGTCAACATCACGTCCGTGGTGGTTTTCGCGGTCGTGCTCGCGATGGCCAATCCGTCCTCCGCCGGCGCGACCGTGTCCGCGATGCTGCGAGCCGAGGCAAGCAAGATTCTCGTGATCATCGGGCAGTTGTGGCTGGTGTTCGTGACCTACAAGGAGGTCGTGGCCCCCGCGTTCTTCGCCTCGTTCGTGATCACGGTGCTGCTGTTCCGCATGGCCTTTTTCGACCGCGACTAGAAACCCTCTACTCCCAAATCCCATGGCGGCCGCAAGCTACGAATCCCCCTCCGAGTACATCCAGCACCACCTGACCTTCATGGTCAAGCAGGTGGG
>JBDTNR010000370.1:0-4173 GCA_039933655.1 Betaproteobacteria bacterium
GGCTTGCCGATGCGCGGCGTCACCACGCGCGCGCCGATGCGTGCGTCCATCCATGTGAGCTGCACACCCGGTGCGCCGCACGCAAGAAGGCCATCGTCGTCCATACGGATGCCGTAGCGCGTGCCCTGCACATGGCCATCGAGGATCGCCTGCGTTGCCGCCAGGAGCTGCGCGCGCGCGGGGGAATCGGGAACCAGCGCGAGGTACTCGTGGACGACGATCACGAACCACAGCGAGGCGTCGACCGCGTTGTACTCGGGCGCGGTACCGCGATCCGGAAAGCGATTGGGCAGCATCCCCTGCGACACCGTCTGCGCCCAGGCGGTGAGGATCGATACCGCGAGGTCTAAGCGGCCGCGCGCGAGCACGAGCCCGCGCATCGCAATGAACGTGTCGCGGCCCCAATCGGTGAACCACGGATAGCCGGCGACGATCGTATGGCCGTCGCCGCGGCGCACGAGATACTGCTCCGCCGCACGGTCCTGCGTTGCCATGGATCCGCGGCGCGCGGCCTCGCGCGCGCGCAGGTCGCCAGCCATTGCCACCGGATCCGCGTCCGGCGGCTCGCCCGCGCGCAATACGAGCACCGCCTCCCCGGCTTCGAGGTCGAACGTGAACGTGCCCGGCGCCGCCAGGTCCTCCGTGCAGTCGAGCCCGCGCGCGGCCTCATCGGCGTAGCGGAAATTTCGGTACCAATCCGGCGCATGGTCGTACGTACCGTTGGCCACCGCCGCGATCGTCGGCAATCCCGCGTAGGGTCGCCAGCGCACGTTGCCGGGTGTCACGCGCGCAGTGAAGTCGAAGTCGGGATTTTCGTGCGTGAGCGCGTGATAGTCGCGCCCCGACAGCAGTGGCCGCACGGCGAGGCGCGCGGGACCGGCGCCGCCGGTCAGCCGCCACGCGAGCAGCACGTCGCCGCTGTCGCGCGCGACCAGGATCTCCTGCGTGATCGTCGTGCCGTCGGGACCGCAGAAGGTCCACGTTGGCCACGGCTCCGCTGCGAAGTTCGCGATGCCGTCGAGCCCGCGCGGATACAGCACGTCCGGCCCGTAATGCTGCGTGGACAGCGGCCACGTGGCGCCACCCGACGTGACGAACGCCTCGACACCGTTCACCAGCGCCACGCGTCCGGTCGGCGGCGTGGTGGCGGTGAGCAGCAGCGCGTGGTAACGGCGCGTGCGGTAGCCCGCCACCGTGCCCGATGCGAACCCGCCAGCGCCGTCGGCCTCCAGCCATTCGGCCGGCAGCGGCGGCAGGCTCACTGTGGCCGGTCCCAGCTGCCGAGGCCGTATTCCCCGCCCAGCCCGGGCTTCCCCTGTAATGCGTATTCGGCGTACTGGTGGATGAGCTTCGCCACCACGCCGGTCCAGCCGGTCTGGTGCGACGCACCCAGTCCCTCGCCGGTGTCGCCGTGGAAGTATTCGTGGAAGCAGATGAGATCGCGCCAGAACGGATCGCTCTGGAACTTTTCGCGGTCGCCGTTGAGCGGACGGCGGCCGTGCTCGTCCTGCATGAACAGCGTGATCAGCCGCCGCGTCAGTTCCGTCGTGATCTCCCACAGCGTCATTTCCTGCTCCGACCCGGTGGGGCACGCCACCTTCAGCGTTTCACCGAGGCAGGCGTCGTGCTTCTGCAGCGCTTCGATCAGCAGGTAGTTCAGCGGAAACCAGACGGGTCCGCGCCAGTTGGAGTTACCGCCGAACAGTGCGTTCGTCGATTCGGCCGGCGCGTAGTCGAGTGTGAAGGTCGCGCCGTCGATCGAAAGCGTGAACGGATGCTCGTGATGGTGCTTCGACACGGAGCGCACGCCGTAGGGGCTCAGCATGCCTTCGGCGTCGAGCACCGGTCTCAGGATGCGCTTCAATTTCTCCGTGTCGACGAGGGCGAGTCGGACCCGGTCCTGCACGCCGCGCTGCGTCAAGTCGCCCAAGCCGCGCAGCAGCTCCGGGCGGTACTTGGCGAACCAGCGCAACCGTTCGGCGAAGTCGCCGAAGCTGCTCACGGCCTCGCGATCGGCCACCGCCACCGCGAAGATCGGGATCAGCCCGGAGATCGTCTGCGCCTTGATCGGAAAGCAGCGGCCGTCGGGTAACCGCAGCACGTCGTAGTAGTAGCCATCCTCGTCGTGCCAGAGGCCGTCGTGGCGGCCGCCCATCTTGTTGATCGCGGCGCCGATGTAGACGAAGTGCTCGAAGAACTTGGTGGCCAGGTCCTCGTACACGGCGTCCTTCTTCGCGAGCTCGAGTGCCAGCCCCAGCAGGTTCAAGCAGTACATCGCCATCCAGCTCGTGCCGTCGGCCTGTTCGAGATGGCCGCCCGATGGCAGGCCCGACGTGCGGTCGAACACGCTGATGTTGTCGAGGCCCAGGAACCCGCCCTCGAAGATGTTCTTGCCTTCGGCGTCCTTCCTGTTCACCCACCACGTGAAGTTGATCAGCAGCTTCTGGAACACGCGCTCCAGGAAGTCGCGATCGGTGCGGCCGTAGAACTTTTCCTCGATCTGGTAGACGCGCATCGCCGCCCACGCATGGACGGGTGGGTTGACGTCCGAAAATGCCCACTCGTACGACGGTATCTGCCCATTGGGGTGCATGTACCACTCGCGCGTCAGCAGGATCAGCTGCTCCTTGGCGAAGTCGGGGTCGATCATCGCGAACGGAATCGTGTGGAATGCCATGTCCCAAGCGGCGAACCACGGGTATTCCCACTTGTCGGGCATCGACAGCACATCGGCCGCCGACATGTGCCACCAGTTGTGGTTGCGACCGTGCTTGCGTTCCGGTGGCGGTGGCGGTTGCGCGGGATCGCCGTGCAGCCACCGCTCGACCATGTAGCGGTAATACTGCTTGTTCCACAGCATGCCGGCGAACGCCTGCCGCTGGACGTTGCGCATGTCGGCGGGCAGCGCGAACGGCGTAATCCGCTGGTAGAACGCGTCGGCTTCCTTGCGGCGCTCGTCGATCGTCGCGTCGAATTCCGGACCCAGCGGCTGCGCCAGATCGGCCGCGGTGGACAGCCGCAGCCGCAGCACGACCGTCTCGCCGGGGCCTACGGGAAACGCATGGTGTATCGCCGCCTTCGAGCCCGTCTGCGCGGGATTCACCGTGCCGGCGCGTCCGTTCACCACGTGCTCATGGAACCCGTCCTTGACGTATGGCGACGGATTGGCCGTCCCGAACATGCGCTGCATGTTCGTCTCGTTTTCGGTGAAGAGCGCTTCTTCCGGCGTCTCGGAGTACAGGTAGTACGGCGGCAGCGTCCGATGGGCCGTTTTCAGCACCATGCCGCGCTCGTCGCTGCGGTCGATGGCGATCTGCGGCTTGCTCGCGTGGCCGTCCCATGACCAGTCGTTCTTGAACCATAGCGTGGGCAGCACGTGCAGCGGCGCCGGATATAGACCCCGGTTCGACGCGCTGATGCGAATGAGCATGTCGGTGGGGCTGGCCTTCGCGTATTCGACGACGACGTCGAAATAGCGGTTGTCCTCGAAGATGCCGGTGTCGAGCAGCTCGTACTCAGGATCGAGCCGCGTGCGCCGGCGGTTCTCGTCCACGAGGTCCGCGTACGGATACGCACGCTGCGGATACTTGTACAGGTACTTCATGTACGCGTGGCTGGGGACGTTGTCCAGGTAGAAGTAGTATTCCTTGACGTCCTCGCCGTGATTGCCTTCGTTGCCGGAGAGCCCGAACATCCGCTCCTTGAGGATGGGGTCGGCGCCGTTCCACAGCGCGAGCGCGAAGCACAGCTGCTGCTTGTCGTCGCAGACGCCGGCGATGCCGTCCTCGCCCCAGCGGTACGCGCGCGAACGCGCGTGATCGTGCGGCAGGTATTCCCACGCGGTGCCGCCGGCGCTGTAGTCCTCGCGCACCGTGCCCCATTGCCGCTCGGACAGGTACGGGCCCCACATTCGCCACGGTGCCTTGCCCTCGCGGGCCTGCTTTAGTCGTTCCTCTTCGGCGGTCAACGAGGTCCTCGCGATGTCGGTGGGTGCCGCGCGTCATATTCGGTGGCGGCGGAGACGCTGGCGCATTGTGCGGGCCATCCGCAGCGGGGACAACCGCGGCGGTTCGTTTTTAGCGGGCGGTGAGCGTCTGCGTTCCCGTCCACGTTGCGCCTGCCGCTACGGCGACGCTCGCGTGCGCCGCCGCCGCCTCGACGCAGAGCATGCGC
>JBDTNR010000371.1:0-4166 GCA_039933655.1 Betaproteobacteria bacterium
GCCGACCCCGGAGACGGCGTGCGCACGGTCGGCGCCGACCGGCAGCGACACGGCGAGGTTGTCCACGGTCAGGGCGGGTGCGGTCACCGGCGCCTGCCCATGCGCGGATCGAGCGTATCGCGCAGGCCGTCGCCCAGCATGTTCACCGCCAGTACGGTGAGTGCCAAGAAGATGCCGGGATAGAGGATGTTGTGCGGAAAAACGCGAAACACCGTGCGCCCCTCCGCCATGATGTTCCCCCACGTCGGTGTCTGCGGCGGGATGCCCACGCCGAGAAACGACAGGATCGCCTCGACGAGGATCGCGGCGGCCGCGATGTACGTCGCCTGCACGATGAGCGGCGCCAGCGTATTGGGCAGCACGTGGCGCACCAGCAGCTTCGGCAGCGACGTGCCGACCGAGATCGCGGCTTCGACGTAGGGTTCCTCGCGGATCGACAGCACCAGCGAGCGCACCAGCCGCACGACGCGCGGGATCTCGGGTACGACGATCGCGACGATGACGATCGCGATGCCGGCCGACGACAGCGAGACGAGCGCGATGGCGAGCAGGATCGCCGGGATCGCCATCAGGCCGTCCATGATCCGCATCACGATGGCGTCGAGCCAGCGCAGGTAGCCCGACACGAGGCCGATCGCCAGGCCGATCGACACGCTGATCAGTGCGACGACGATGCCGACGGTCAGCGACGTGCGCGCGCCGTAGAGGACGCGCGCGAACACGTCGCGGCCCAGCGAATCCGTCCCCATCCAGTGGGTGACGACCGTCGCGGTGCCGTCCGCGCCGCGCAGCGTCACTTCGGTGCCCGGCTTCTTGTTGCGATGGACGGGGTTGATCTCGGCGGGGTCGAGCGGCGTGATCACGGGTGCTGCCACCCCCAGCAGGCAGATGAGCGCGAGGATCGCCCCGCCGATGACCACCGTCTTGTTGCGGACGAGCCGGCGCAGCACGCCCGACGCGACGGGTGGCGGCGCGGTGAGCGGCGCCTCGAGGCCCAGCGCATCGGCGGTCATGCCGGGGTCGGACGCTCTATTGGTCGGTGGCGACATCTGCGGATTACCTGAGGTCCGACGCCGGCACAGGGGTGGCGGCCCGTCGCATCAGTAACGGATCCGCGGATCGAGCACCGTGTACGACAGGTCGACCAGCAGGTTGATCAGCACGTAGACGAACGAGAACAGCAGGATCACCGCCTGCACGGTCGGATAGTCGCGCGCGAGGACGGCGTCGACCGTCAGGCGCCCGAGTCCCGGAATGCTGAACACGCTTTCGGTGACGACGACGCCGCCGATCAGCAAGGCGACGCCGATGCCGATGACGGTGACGATCGGCACGGCGGCGTTGCGCAGCGCATGGCGCATCAGCACGACACGGCGCGACAGCCCCTTGGCGCGCGCCGTGCGGATGTAGTCCTCGCCCAGCACTTCGAGCACGCTGGTGCGCGTGATGCGCGCGATCAGTGCGACGTAGATCACCGACAGCGTGATGCTCGGCAGCACGAGCCGCTCGAGGCATCCCCACAGGCCCTCGGCCAGCGGCTGGTAGCCCTGCACCGGCAGCCAGTTGAGCTCGATCGCGAACACGTAGATCAGCACGTAGCCGATGACGAACACCGGCACGGAAAAGCCCAGCACCGAAAAGCCCATCACCAGCCGGTCGATCCACGTGCCTTGCTTGTAGGCGGCGATCACGCCGAGCGGCACCGCGATCGTGATCGACAGCAGCATCGTCGTCAGCGCGAGCATCAGCGTGGGCTCGATGCGGTCGCCGACCAGTTCGACGACGTTTTTCTTGAAGAAGAACGATTCGCCGAAATCGCCGCTGGCCATGTTGCCGATCCAGACGAAGAACTGGACGACGATCGGCTGGTCGAGGCCGAGCTTCAGTCGGATGCCCTCGACATCCTGCGACGTCGCCGACGAGCCCGCGATGATCGCTGCGGGATCGCCAGGCGTCAGGCGCAGCAGCGCGAACACGAAAATCGCGACGATCGCCATCACGGGAATCGTGGCGAGCAGCCGTTTGGCGACGTAGGAAAGCATGGGGCGGACGTGACCCGAACACGGGAGCGCCGGCGCGCTACGTGTTCCTGTCCCGGGAGAAGAGCGCGGAAACCTTCGGGCGGCCGGGCAAATTTCGCGCGGAAAGTGCACGAAACGCGCCGCTCATAAGCGCGTTGCGCGCGCAGTTCGGCAGCGCGCGCCTGCGCGCCGACAGCCCAAGCGATGCGAGTTGCAACGCCCCCGGCCCGTCGGCGTCCAGGAGATTGCCAAAGGGGATGCGGCCGTCAGGGTCGCAACCCCTTCCAGATTGCCTACTTGCCACTCTTGGAGATGTTCCAGAACACGGACGCGGGCGCGACGACGATGCCGTCGACGCTCTTGCGCGCGGCGCCCGGCTGGTACCACTGCCCGAGATGCACGTGCGTCGGGAACTGCGTCCAGCGCACCTGCACCGCTTCGGCGATCGCCTTCTGCTTCGCTGGATCCGTCTCGCGCGCGAAGTCGTCGCGCAGTTTTTCCATGTCGGCATCGCACGGCCAGCCGAACGGCGCCTTGTCGCAGCTTGCGTTGAGAAACGCCGTCGACACCGGGTTCAGGATGTCGGCCGACACCCACGACGTCAGCATCGCGTGCCAGCCGCCCTGCGTCGGCGGGTCCTTCTTGGCTCGTCGCGCCACGACGCTCTGCCAGTCCATCGACTGCATGTCGACCTTGAAGCCACCCTTTTCCAGCAGTTGCTTGGCGACGGGCGCGAGGTTGGTCAGCACCTGCAGGTCGGTGGAGTGCAGGAGCACAATTGGCGTGCCGTCGTACCCGGCCTCCTTCAGCAGCGCCTGCGACTTCGCGAAGTTCGACTCGAGCAGCCCCGCCATCCCCTTGTCGGAGGCGAGCGGCGTCCCGCAGACGAAAAGCGCCTTGCACGTCTTGTAATACTGCTTGTCGCCGATCACCGCCTGCAGGAAGTCCTCCTGGTTCAGCGCCAGCACGACGGCCTGACGGATCTTCACGTTGTCGAACGGCTTCGCCGTCGTGTTGAACCGGAATGCGTACTGGTTGCCGAGCGGGTTCCAGTCGACGAGCTTGATGTTGCTGTCGCGGCGCAGGATGGGCAGCAGGTCGTGCGACGGCTGCTCGATGAAGTCGATCTCGCCCGCAATCAGCGCATTCACCGCCGTCTGCTGGTCGGCGAGTTGCTTCCACTCGATGCGGTCGACCTTCGTCACCTTGCCGCCGGCGAGTCCGGACGCAGGCTCGGCGCGCGGCTTGTACTTGTCCCATTTGACATAGACGGACTTGTCACCCGGCTTCCATTCGTCCTTCCGGAACACGAACGGTCCCGATCCCGTGTAATCGGAAATCTGCTCGTTCGGGCTCGTCGCGGCCACGCGCTTCGGCATCATGAACGGCACGTTCGACGACGGCTTGCCGAGCGCCGTCAGCACGAGACCGGTCGGTGAATTGAGCAGGATGCGGAACGTCCTGGCGTCCACCACCGGCATGTCCTTCACGAACGACAGCATCTTCTGGCCCATCGCGTCTTTCGCGCCCCAGCGCTTGATCGACGCGACGCAATCCTCGGCGGTGACCGGCGTGCCGTCGTGCCACAGGAGGCCGTCGCGCAGCGTCATCGTCCACGTGAGCTTGTCGGCCGACAACTCGTACTTGTCGATCATCTGCGGCTTGATCTGGCCGGCGGCGTCCGTCGCGAACAGCGTGTCGTAGATCATGTAGCCGTGATCGCGGGTGATGTATGCGGTCGTCCAGATCGGGTCGACGATCTTCAGGTCCGAGTGCTTGACCACGCGCAGCGTCGTCTGCGCGAACGCGGGCGCCGCGAGCACCACGGTCGCGACGGCGGCCATCAGCAGCGGACGGAAGTTCAAACGGAATGACATGCGGTTCTCCTTGAAGGACGAGGTGTCGGCCGCGACCGCGGAATCAAAGCCAGTGAGGAACCTCGCACGATAGTCGCAGTCGCGCGCCGCGGCAACGAAACGCCGTAGGGGTCGGTAGGGGTCAGAGCGGTAATTATCGGTGCGTCCCTACAGATCGAAATTCCGGCGTCGTTCAGACCGATAATTTCCGCTCTGACCCCTACCGACCGACCCCTAGCGGGGGTCGATCGGCGTGATGTGCGGTACGCGCGCTTCGATGGCCAGGGCG
>JBDTNR010000372.1:0-4159 GCA_039933655.1 Betaproteobacteria bacterium
GGAGCTGGTGCTGGCCATCGCCGGCCTCGCGCTGCTGGGCACGATCGGTGGCGGTCTCGCCGCCGCGCTCGCCGCCGAGCGCGAGCGCGAGCCGGCACTGCTGACGTTCCTCGTCACGGCATCGGGCATCTCCTTGCTCGGCATCGGGTCGGCGTTCTGGGGACTCGTCGCCGGCGTGGCGGCGATGTCGATCCTGCGGGCGTGGCCGAAGGCGGGTTAAGCGCGTCGACTCGAGGCAGTTGCCAAGGCAGAGGCAACGGCCGGACACTGCGCGTCATTCCCCTGCCCGCGAGGTAGCGCAATGAACCGACGTGCACTTGTCCTCGGCGTAGCCGCGCTGGCGCTCACCGCCGCCGCGATCGGCGCGTTGCGATGGTCAGGCAAGGCGGAGTCCGGCGGTTTCCTGGGTCCCGGTCCGCTGCAGTCCGACGTGAACCTCGTGCTCGAGATCGTGCTGGTGCTGGGCCTCACCTGGGGCACCCGTCTCGCCCGTCGTGGTGATATCGAGGCGCACCGGGTGAACCAGACGCTGTGGGTGCTCGTAAACAGCGCGCTGGTGGCCTTCATCATGGCCGGCGCTATGGCGAGCTTCAAGCTCTCGTCGTGGCGCTCGCTCGTCGACGTCGGCAATGCGCTCACCGTGCTGCATGCAGTCGTCGGCACGCTCACGTTTCTCGCCGGCCTGTGGCTGGTGCTGCAGATGAACGACGTTCTGCCCGTTGCCTTCCACACGCGGCGCTGGAAGGGCCTGATGCGCGCGACGCTCTTCGGCTACTGGATCGTCGCGCTGCTGGGCATTGTGACGTACTACTACTGGTACGCCGCTTAAAGGGGCCGGCTGGCGTTTCGCGTCGAACGCGCCCATCATCGGTCCTTTGCTTGCCCAAACTTTCGGAGTTGCAACTCATGGTCCTGTGTCCCGTAGCCATCGCCGTCGGTTGCCGAAAATGTCCGATCTTCAGCGTATGCCCGGTGAAGAGCGTCATCGGCGACTACAAGAAGCCCGAAGCCCTTGACACGCGCCCCCCGGCGACCCCGACCCGGGCGAAGGCGAAGGCGAAGGCGAAGGCGAAGGCGAAGAAGCGCAAGTAGCCAACTGCGGCGGCGAGTGCGATGGCCTACCGCTTCCTGGCCGACGCCACGGTCGCGCTGCACCTCGCCTTCATCCTGTTCGCCGTACTGGGCGGACTCCTCGTGTGCCGCAACGCGCGCTGGGCATGGGTTCACCTGCCCGCCGTCGCGTGGGTGGTGTGGCTCGAGGCGACTGGCGCGATCTGCCCGCTCACGCCGCTCGAGAACCTGTGGCGCGCCCGTGCCGGTGACGCCGGATATGCCGGCGGCTTCATCGATCACTACCTCGTACCGGTCATCTATCCGGCGGGACTCACGCCGCAGATCCAGATGCTGCTGGGTGGCCTCGTCGCACTGGTGAACGCGCTGCTGTACGCGTGGGCCTGGCGGCAACGCCGCAGTGCGTCTCGATGAAGCGCTGCGCCATGCAATCGCCGTGGCGGGTGCGCGCACTGTGCGTGCTCACCGGGATCGGGCTTTTCGCGTGTGACCGCGTTGTGCCACCAGCGCCCCCTCTGCCTGCCCGCAGCAATGCCACGTCGGCGCTGCGCGTCGCCGATATGGGCGCGGAACTGCACCGTTTCGATCGCGACGTCGTCGAGCGACTGCGCCGGCTGCCCGAAGCCGCGCGGACAGAAGAGGAGCAGGCGGCGGTGGCGCGCGGGACGACGCTCAACGAACCCGCTCGGCAGTCCGACGTCGACGCGTTGGCGGCGAGGATCGGCAAGCCGCTGCCTCCTTCCTATCGGGACTTCCTCGTCAGCAGCGACGGCATGCTGTTCGAGGGGGCGCTGAACGTCGTGCCGCTGCTGCCGGCCGCAAGCGTGGTGCCGCTCACCGACTCGCGGTATCCGGGCCTCGGGATCTGGCGCGCGATGCCCGACGTCGCCATCCCGCTCGACCCGGCGGCCGGCGGACCACTGCCGGGCGCGGCGCTCGCGCGCGCATGGCTCTTGAGCAGCATCGTGGACGGCGACGTCTACCTCATCTTTCCCGAACTCGCCGGACCCGACGGCGAATGGCCGGTGTGGTTCTTCGGCCCGAAGAGTCCCGGCGCGATCGGTTACCCGTCGTTCGGCGCGATGCTCGTCCGCGAGCGCGACGCCGCGCTGCGAGTGCTGGAGATGCGCGCGCAACGCGCTCGCTGACCGCCTTGGCGCCCGGCCGTCAGGAGTTCACCAGCTTGCGGTGCGCCTGCACGCTCATCAGGATGCCGAGGCCGATGAACAGCGATACGAGCGCGGTGCCGCCGTACGACACCAGCGGCAGCGGCACGCCGACCACCGGCAGGATGCCGCTGACCATCCCCATGTTGACGAACGCATACGTGAAGAACATCAACGTCACCGCGCCGGCGAGCAGCCGCGCGAACAGCGTCGACGCGTTCGCGGTGATCACCATCGCGCGTCCGATCAGCAGCATGTAGAGCACGAGCAGCAATCCGTTGCCGATGAGGCCGAACTCCTCGCCGAACACCGCGAAGATGAAATCCGTGTGGCGCTCGGGCAGGAAATCGAGATGCGTCTGCGTGCCGTTCAGCCAGCCCTTGCCGATGACGCCGCCGGAGCCGATGGCGATCGACGCCTGCGTCGAGTGATACCCGGCGCCCAGCGGGTCGCGCGTCGGATCGATGAAGGTCAGGATCCGCTCGCGCTGGTAGTCGTGCAGGTGGCCCCACAGGAATGGAATGGCGGCACCACCCGCGACCGCGAGTCCCGCGATGACCTTCCACGACAGCCCGGCCAGGAACAGCACGTAGAAGCCCGACGCCGCGATCAGCATCGACGTGCCGAGGTCGGGCTGCCGCTTGATCAGGAACACCGGCACGATGATGAGAATCGCCGCGATGACGAAGTCGTTCCAGCGGATGCGGCCCTCGAACTTCTGGAAGTACCACGCGAGCATCAGCGGCACCGCGATTTTCATGAGTTCCGACGGCTGGATCCGCGCCACGCCGAGGTTGAGCCAGCGGCGCGACCCGTTGACCGTCACGCCGAACAGCGCGACGCCGATCAGCAACAGCACGCCCGCCACGTACAGCGGCACAGCGACGCGCGCGAGCGTCTGCGGCGCGATGTTGGCGACGATCCACATGAGTACGAGCGCGAAGCCCAGCGACAGCACCTGGTTCATGACGCGCGCGCCGCTCTGGTCGGCGGCGGAAAACAGCGTGACCAGGCCCACGCCCACCAGCGCCATCGCGCACGCGAACAGGAAGTTGTCGATGCGGCGCGTCAGCCCTTCCCACACGCGGCCCAGGAACTCGACGAATGGCATCAGTCGCTCTCGTCCTCGCCGTCGCGGCCGGGCACGGCGATCGCCGGTCCCGGCTCGGTCCGGCCGAGCAGGTGGTAGTCGAGTACCTTGCGCGCGATCGGCGCGGCCGCCTGCGCGCCGAAGCCGCCGTTCTCGACCAGCACGGCGAGTGCGATCCTCGGTCTGTCGGCCGGCGCGTAGGCGATGAACCACGCGTGGTCGCGCAAACGCTCGTCGATCTTGTGCGCGACGTATTTCTCGCCCTTCAGCGAATAGACCTGCGCCGTCCCCGTCTTGCCGCCGGACGTATACGTGCTGCCGAGAAAAGCCTTGGCGCTGGTGCCCTCCTTGTTCACGCCGACCAGCGCGTTCTTGATGATCGCGATGTGCTCGGGCCGGGAGGAGATCGTGTACGCCGGCTGCGGCGCGACCGAGCGTTCCTCACCGGTTTTCACGTTCACGATATTCTTGACGAGGTGCGGGCGGAACGCGACGCCGCCGTTGGCGACCGTCGCCATCGCATGCGCCAGTTGTACCGGCGTGAACGAGTTGTAGCCCTGCCCGATGCCGGCGGAGATCGAATCGCCCAGATACCACTTGCGATGCTCGTCGCGATACTTCTCGCCGGCAAAGCGCGCGCGTTTCCATTCGCGCGAAGGCAGCACACCGACCAGCTCGCCCTCGATGTCGACGCCGGTCTTCCGGCCAAACCCCAGTTGCGACATGAAGCGCGCTGTTTCGTCGATGTCGGTGTCGCTCGCCAGCACGTAGTAGTAGGTGTCGCAGGACACGACGATCGACTTGTACATGTCGACGGTGCCATGGCCGCCCG
>JBDTNR010000373.1:0-4153 GCA_039933655.1 Betaproteobacteria bacterium
GATCGAGCCGCTGGTGCCGGTCGACCTCGTCGTCGACCACTCGGTGATGATCGACCACTACGGCACGAAGGACGCGCTCGACCTCAACATGAAGCTCGAGTTCGACCGCAACAGCGAGCGCTACCAGTTCATGAAGTGGGGGATGCAGGCGTTCGACACGTTCGGCGTCGTGCCCCCGGGCATCGGCATCGTCCACCAGGTCAACCTTGAGTATCTGGCGCGCGGCGTCCACCAGAAGAACGGCGTCTACTATCCCGACTCGCTCGTCGGCACCGACAGCCACACGACGATGGTCAACGGCATCGGCGTCGTGGCGTGGGGCGTCGGCGGCATCGAAGCGGAGGCCGGCATGCTGGGGCAGCCGGTCTACTTCCTCACGCCGGACGTCGTCGGCGTCGAAATGAAGGGCAAGCTGGCGGAAGGCATCACGGCGACGGACCTCGTGCTCACCGTCACCGAAATGCTGCGCAAGGAAAAAGTCGTCGGCAAGTTCGTCGAGTTCTTCGGCGAGGGTGCGGCGACGCTGTCGGTCCCCGACCGCGCGACGATCGGCAACATGGCGCCGGAGTATGGCGCGACGATGGGCTTTTTCCCCGTCGACCAGGCCACCGTCGATTATCTGGAGGCAACGGGCCGCACGGCCGCGGAGATCGATGCGTTCGCGTCGTACTTCAAGGCGCAGGGCATGTTCGGCATCCCGCGCGCCGGCGACGTCGACTACACGAAGGTCGTGACGCTCGACCTCGCGTCGATCAGGCCGTCGGTCGCCGGTCCGAAGCGCCCGCAGGATCGCATCGAGCTCGGCAGCCTGAAGAGCAAGTTCACCGAACTCTTCAGCGCGACGACCGCCAACAACGGCTTCTCGAAGGCGGCCGCGGAACTTGGCAAGCGCATCGTCACGCCGGTGGCGGCCACGGGCGTCGGCGCGATCAGCGACGCGTCGATGCAGTTGACCAACGGCGCCGCGCCGCGCGACGTCGTCGAGATGGTCAACAACCGGCCCACGCCCGACCAGTTCGTCGAGCCGGACGGCAAGCATGTGTCGATCGGCAACGGCGACGTGCTGATCGCCGCGATCACGTCATGCACTAATACGTCCAATCCCGGTGTGCTGCTCGCCGCCGGCCTGCTGGCCAAGAAGGCCGTCGAGCGCGGGCTCACCGTCAAGCGCCACATCAAGACGTCGTTGGCACCCGGCTCGCGCACGGTCACCGATTACCTGACGAAGGCCGGCCTGCTGCCCTACCTCGAGCAGCTCGGCTTCACCGTGGCCGCCTACGGCTGCACGACGTGCATCGGCAATGCCGGCGACCTGGCCCCCGAGTTCAACGACGCGATCGTCAGCAACGACCTGATCTGCGCCGCCGTGCTGTCGGGCAACCGCAATTTCGAAGCGCGCATCCATCCGAACCTCAAGGCGAACTTCCTGGCGTCGCCGCCGCTGGTCGTCGCGTACGCGATCGCCGGCACCGTGCTGCGCGACCTGACGACCGAGCCCCTGGGCATAGGCAGAAACGGCGAGCCGGTGTACCTGAAGGACATCTGGCCGACGTCGCACGAGATCGCCGCGGTGTCGCACCACGCGCGCGACCCGGAGGTCTATCGCCGGCTGTACGGCGACTTGGCCAACGCCAATCCGATGTGGGGCAAGATCGCCGGCAGCACGGGGCAGGTCTATCACTGGCCGGCGTCGACCTACATCGCCAAGCCGCCCTTCTTCGACGGCTTCACGATGCAGCCCGCTGCGACCACCGACATCAAGGGCGCGCGCATCCTCGGCATCTTCGGCGATTCGATCACGACGGACCACATCTCGCCCGCCGGCGCGATCAAGGAGAACTCGCCGGCCGGCAAGTGGCTGATCGAGAACGGCGTGCCCAAGGCCGAGTTCAACAGCTACGGCTCGCGCCGCGGCAATCACGAGATCATGATGCGCGGCACGTTCGCCAACGTTCGCATCAAGAACCTGATGATCCCGCCGCACGCCGACGGCACGCGCGAGGAAGGCGGCGTCACGCTGTTCCAGTGCGCCGACGGCTCCGGCCCCGACAAGATGTTCATCTACGATGCCGCGATGAAGTACATCGCGCGCGGCACGCCCACCGTCGTGTTCGGCGGCGAGGAGTACGGCTCCGGCAGCTCGCGCGACTGGGCGGCCAAGGGAACGCAGCTGCTCGGCGTCAAGGCGGTGATCGCGCGCAGCTTCGAGCGCATCCATCGCTCGAATCTCGTCGGCATGGGCGTGTTGCCCCTGCAGTTCAAGGGCACCGATTCGGCCCAGACGCTCGGGCTGACCGGTGACGAGACGATCGACATCGTCGTGCCGAAGGGCATCCGTCCGCAGCAGGACCTGTCGCTCGTCATCACGCGCAAGGACGGCAGCATTAGAAACGTGTCGGTGCTGTGCCGGATCGACACGCCGATCGAGGTCGACTACTACAACGGCGGCGGTATCCTGCCGTTCGTGCTGCGCGAGCTGGTCGCGGCGTGAACGCTTAAGGCTGCTCGCGTTCCCGCCGCGTGCGTCGCGGCTGACGCCCGCCACGATGCAGGCGAACCGCCGGTCCACCGCGACCGGCGCGTTGCTTTTGGCGATGACCCCTTCCATCCCCCATCCGCACCCGCTCGCCCGGGCGCTGCCGCTGTTCCTGCTGGCCGGCGTGCTGCTGACGGCGCTCGACACCACGGCCAAGTTCCTGATCCGCGACCATTCGCTGTTCATCGTCGTCTGGGCGCGCTACGTCGGCCAGATGCTGGTGGTGACGCCGATCGCGTACCACCGCGCGGGCCCGTCGTTCTGGCGCACCCGCAACCTGCGGATGCAGCTCCTGCGCTCGGGCTTCCTGCTGGTCGCCACCTGCTGTTTCTTCTACGCGTTGCGGTACCTGCCGCTGGCCGAGGGTTCGGCGTTCACGCATCTGGCGCCGATCATCATCGTCGTGCTGTCACAGCCGCTGCTCGGCGAAAAGCCAACGCGCATCCGCTGGGCCGCGGCGATTATGGGCTTTGGGGGCGTGCTCGTGTTGCTGCGCCCGGGATCTTCGGTGCTGCACCCCGCGGTGGCGCTGGTAATCGGCGCCGCGGTCTGCAACGCGCTCTACCAGATCCTGACGCGCAGGCTGCCCGGCGACAGCTCGTACACAACGCTCTTCTACAGTGCACTGGTCGGCGCCGCCGGCTTTACGCTCGCGCTGCCGTGGGGATTGGATGGCGTCGCGTTTTCGTGGGCGGACGTGGGGCTGCTGATGGCGATGGGCCTCTTCGCTGGCCTCGCGCACTGGCTGCTGATCACTGCCTTCATGATCGCTCCTGCGTCGCTGCTCACCCCGTTCACATACCTGCAGATGGTCTGGGCTACGCTGTTCGGCTACGTCGTATTTCGCCAGCTGCCCGACCGCTGGTCGGCGCTCGGCATGGGCATCATCGTGGGCAGCGGCGTGCTGCTGGCGCTGGTCGAGCGGCGCCGCGCGCGCCTGGCTCGCAGATTTCCCTGACGATCCCCGCGCGGACGGCTCCGTTGCGCCGCGGAGACGGCAACGGCCTTGCCTCGCCGGATCGCGTGCTGTGCGCGACAAAGGGGGGGCAAATCGGCTACAATATAGGGCTGACGGGCGCCGTGTGGCGCCCGCTGCCGTATCCATCATTCCAGGGAGAAACACCATGAAGAAAAGCATCATTGCCGCGCTCAGCGCGCTGGTGCTCGCCGTCACGCTGACCGCGTGTGGCGACAAGTCGAAGGAAGCCGCCGAAGCCGCCAAGAAGTCCGCCGACACGGCCGCCGCCGCCACGGCAGACGCCGCCGCCAAGGCCGCCGAAGCCGCCAAGGCCGCGGCGAGCGACGCTGCCGCGAAGACGAGCGAAGCCGCCGCCAAGGCTGCGGACGCGACGAAGGACGCCGCCGCTACGGCCGCCGACGCGACGAAGGATGCCGCCGCCAAGGCCGTCGATGCGACGAAGGATGCCGCCGCCAAGGCCGTCGATGCAGCGAAGGACGCCGCGAAAAAATAGTAGATAAGTCAGAAGGGGTTGCGAGCCTGACGGCCGCAACCCCTTGGGAATCATCGACGACGCTGACTGCCTGATGACAAGCTGAAGTGAGGCAAATCGCGGGCGGAGCCCGACGAATTGCGCTAGGTAGACTTGAAGGGGTCGC